>LBCX01000096.1 GCA_001657575.1 Bacteroidales bacterium Barb4 | reverse complement strand
CCTAAACCTTCAAGATACATTTCCAATGCCATGCGACGAACCTCTGCTGACTTTACATCTGATTTACGAACTACCGTGTAATGATAACCGCACTGCTTGCACAAGTAACGCTGACGTCCGGACACTACACCGTCTTTGCTTTTATGAACACTCCTACATTTTGGACAATCCATGATGCTGTCTTTTTTTATTAACCGACAAAGATATGATTCTATGTTAATTTAACAATACCACATAATCTTTTTGATAATCCTGATTGTTTCTGATTACGGCAAACATCCGGTGCACAAGCTTCGCCCTGACGGCGTTTGGGACAGACATCTTATTTTCTCCTTCAGCTGCTTTCCTTTCATGACAGTCGTGAAATTCCCCCCTCTGCATCTGGCGGCAACAACCGGAGCCGCCATGTGTAAAAGGGCTTTGATACTCTTGTCCGCCCGCTGCGAGACCCTGTTTCGCGACAGGATGCTGCTGCCCGACGAATAAGAGAAAGGTGCCGTTCCGGCATGGCAGCAGAACTTACGTGCATCCGTAAAGTCTGTAAAACCTTTTGTCACAACAATCATCTTCACAGCCGTTTTATTGCCGATACCCTCTACCATGCAAAGCTGTCCGTGTTGTTCGGAAAGGGTTTCATCGCTCTCAATCAGTATTTTGATTTCTTCTTCTTCTTCTGCTGCTGCTTGAGAGAGGGACTCTTCCAACCCCCTTATCAATTTTCTCAACCGTCCGCTCTTTTGCCTGTAATCCTTTTTGCGTATAAAACGCTCCTGATCAGTGAGCTGCCCCTGATATTTGTTTTTGTCCGAAACATACATGTCCCGTTCGCTTGTAAGCTGCTGCAAACTCATAATGTTCTCCTGCTGCAGATTATACAAACGGGCTTTGTCCTGAAAACGGAAGCCGCAAGCTGCAGTCTTTCGGGCATCCGAACGGTCGTTCCTGCCACGCTGTATGCCGGAACTGTACTTGATTTGTGCCGGATTTTCCAGCCAAAGATCCATACCCAATTCCTTGCATGCGCAACACAACGGCCAAATGTATTGACCCGTGTATTCGGCACATGCCGATACATCAGAGGTTTCCGCACCG
The DNA here is from genome assembly GCA_001657575.1 of Bacteroidales bacterium Barb4. Taxonomy (GTDB): domain Bacteria; phylum Bacteroidota; class Bacteroidia; order Bacteroidales; family Tannerellaceae; genus Barb7. The sequence goes on along the minus strand of LBCX01000096.1, from coordinate 8,932 downwards.
GCTTCTTTCAAAAAGGTTTTTAATGCCTGTTTCACGGCAGCAGTCGTGTTGACCGTTTCCTCTTCCCCGAGTGTCTTTTCTTCCTGAATAAAACACAGATCCGGTTTTTCCTTACTGATGTCAATACCTGCAATATACTTTTTCATATCCTTGTGTTTGAAATTCAAAAAGAAAAGAAAGGAACTTGAAATAATCCTAAAAACCTTAATAACTTAAGGTTGATTTCTTATACAGGTCATTATTTCAGGGAAAAGTCGCATAATACCGCGTAAGGACGCAAGTCTTCCTTATTCAGGACAATGATTTATTATACGGCTTCCTTTCTTTTGAATTTGGTATTTTTATCCTGCTATAGTAACGCTTTTTTGCACGGGGCAAATCTAAGGTTCAGGGCATTCCTGACGGGGTCGTTCTGTTAACCCCGCATAACCCCACATTCCGCTACGCTGCATGTGGGGCTGAAATCTCAAGTCCCGCAGGGACTTTCAAGGAAATGTTGAAGACTTATCCTCTGCTCAATAAACTCATTGGCAATCTCCTTTTCCATGCAGTTAAAGTCTGCCTTCAAATACGTTTTCCGAATGACGCCGCCCTGCAAATAAAATATACTGTCGCTAATCTCCGTCAGGGACGATAGTATGTGCGAAGAAAGAAAAACGGTTTTATTATTCTCTTTCATCTTCAATAAAATGTGTTTGAACAGGAAGACGGCGGAAAGATCCAAGCCGTTAAACGGTTCGTCCAAAAGAAGAAGGTCGTTTTTCTGCATCAACAGTGCCATAAAGGCAAGTTTCTTCTTCATGCCGGTCGAATAGTCGGCGGCATATTCGTTTAACGGCAATTCAAACAGGCAGTTTACCTCTTCAACGTCTGTCCGGCGGATTTTTATCTTTCGTGCAGACAGACAAAATTCAAGGTACTCAATCCCTTTCATGTTCGGATAAAAATAGACGGACGAAGGCAGATAGCCGACCTTTGCCTGCTTTTCCAAGGTAATGCTGCCTTGACAGTCTTCTATCTTCCGCAGGCATTCAAACAGGGTCGTTTTGCCGGAACCGTTGCTGCCTGCCAATCCGTATATGTTCCCCGGAAAAAGCTCTACGGATATATCCGCCAAAACCTTTTTGCTCCCGTATGATTTAGCAAGCCTTTCTACCCTTATCATATTCCAGCAAACGGCTTAAACGGTTATTGACTCGAACAAGCAACCTGAAAAGAAGCAAGGCAAATAAAACAGACAACGGCGGATGCATGACAGACACAATGAGTGTCGGCACCAACACGATGACGAATACTAATATGATTATCAAATCAGTATGGAAGCAATAGTTAAGCAAAACAGAGGCGCAGGCAAACAGGATAACCGGTATGGACAGCAGTAGCAGCGTAATGAACATATCCGTATCCATCAGCGGACAAATCAGCAGCAAAGGAAGCAGCAGCAGGAGGGTATTGCATATCACATTAACGAATTTAACCGCAAGCAAATCTTTCACCCGAATGAAATTAACCGTATAAATAACAGGCTCTTTTTTTAATAAGGGAATAATATACAAAAAACCGGTAAGCACATAAAACACATACAAAAGATTGGCATTGCCCTTGTACATACCCATAAAAGCCATGAAATAACACAGGGCTAAAAATATAAAGTTAGTCCGGAAGGCAGATTGATATTCATAGCTCCCCTTTCTGAAAAAAGGACAGCTTGGTTGAATGCCTTTTATTCTTAAACGAAAAAGAACGGGAGAAAGCAGAATAGAAGATACGATAAGAACCAAATCCGCATAATAACCCTTGCACAATGAAACCGCTAAAAAGGGTATGGATAACAAGAAATATTCCGACCCGTACAAAAAAACGCTTTTCCTTCCCCAAAAGACTTTGATAAAATGCCTGTCCTTTCTTCCGGTATGAACAGCATAAAGCAGAAAACAGAACACGGCAGGAGAAATATATTCTTTCACTCCCTTTATATAAGCTGTAAAAAGACCAAAAAGCAGCAGCAAAATCAATGCCAGCCGTAAAACACCGCCGCCCGCAATCCCTCTGTAAAAAGAAACCAGCCTTATTTGAAAATACCTTAAATACACTTTCAACTATGTTTCCGTCCTCCAACCTGCCAAAACGCGGCAAAGATAGTAAAACGAAAACGCCCCATCTTCACAGACCGGGCGTTCTCTTTCTTATCAAAAAACAGTTACTGATAAATACTGCTTCTGTGGTCAATCTTAATCACTTCCACCGTTAAAATATCATCTTTGATTGAATAAATAACACGGTAATCGCCTATGCGTATCCTGTATTTATTATCAGAATCAGATAATTTACGATAACCGAATGGTCGGGGATTTTGTTTGAGGGATGAAATTCGTTTCATTATTAATCGATAATATTCCATTGGCAATCTACTTAACTCCTTTTCTGCCTTTTTATCGATTATAAGATTATACATGTTCTATCCCGCGCCTTTTGTTTTCTTCTTCCATGAACTCGTCAAATGACCTTTTTGGTTCATTTCGATACCACCAGATATACAAAAGGTCGTACCAGTCTTCTAATCTTTCACGTAATTTATACCAAGCTGACCGCAGACCGTTAGCAGTTTCGATGGTCTCTTCCTTTTCGTATTCAATTTCTGCCGATTGTTTCATTGTTCTTTTTTTATGCTTACTCGTCATTTTGACACGACAAAGATAAATCGAAAAATCCACACGTTAGTTGTTCTAATGTAAACTGACCGTGAAAGAATGTGGGGTTTGCGACATCCCTCCGCTTTCGCCGGCAAAATCTCTGCCTGCATCGCCCGCAGGGTCAATGCCTCGGTCAAAATTTCATTTCAATTCTTTTCGGTGTATGGAGAAAAGGTTTACCTTAGTGCGATTTTTTAAGGATATAAGAAGAGTTAACTAATAAAACATTAAATGGTTGATCAAGACAGAATTATAAAGATTAACATTGAGGACGAAATGAAGTCGGCTTACATTGACTATTCAATGTCGGTCATTGTTTCTCGTGCGCTCCCCGATGTCAGGGATGGTTTCAAACCGGTTCATCGCCGCGTATTGTTCGGGATGAATGAATTGGGGAACACTTCCGATAAGCCTTATAAGAAATCTGCCAGAATCGTCGGGGATGTGTTGGGCAAGTATCACCCGCACGGGGATTCTTCCGTATATTTTGCTATGGTGCGTATGGCGCAGGTGTGGTCGTTGCGCTATCCGCTGGTGGACGGGCAGGGAAACTTCGGCTCGGTGGACGGCGACAATCCCGCCGCCATGCGTTACACGGAAGCCCGTCTGAGCAAACTTGCCGAAGAAATGCTTCGCGATATAGACAAGGATACGATTGATTATCAACTGAACTTTGACGATACCCTTAAAGAGCCGACCGTACTCCCCACACGTATTCCCAACCTTTTGATAAACGGTGCTTCCGGTATTGCCGTCGGCATGGCAACCAATATGCCTCCTCATAATATAAAGGAAGTATTGAACGGTTGCATGGCGTACATCGATGCGCAGGGGGACATCAGCATAGAAGGCCTGATGGAGCATATCAAAGCTCCCGACTTCCCGACGGGTGCCACCATCTACGGATATGCCGGCGTAAAAAGTGCCTTTGAGACGGGCAAGGGGCGCATCGTTCTGCGCGGGAAGGCGGAAGTGGAAGCCGGCAACGGTCATGATAAAATCATTATCACCGAAATACCCTATCTGGTCAACAGGGCGGAACTCATCACGTACATCTCCAATTTAGCCGAAGAGAAGCGGCTGGAGGGCGTCGCCAAGGCAAACGACGAGTCCGACCGCAACGGGATGCGCGTCGTGGTGGATTTGAAGCGGGATGCCAACCCAAGCGTTGTCCTGAACAAGCTGTACAAGATGACGGCTTTGCAATCGTCTTTCAGCGTAAACAATATTGCACTTGTGAACGGTCGCCCGCGTCTGCTGAACCTCAAAGACCTTATCAAAGCCTTTGTGGATCACCGCAAGGACGTTGTCAGCCGCCGCACCAAGTTTGAATTGAAGAAAGCGGAAGAGCGGGCGCATATTCTGGAAGGGCTGATCATTGCTTCCGATCATATAGATGAGGTGATAGCCGTCATCCGCTCGTCCAAGAGCGCGCAGGAGGCGATAGAGCGGCTGATAGAGCGTTTCTCCCTGTCCGAGATACAGGCGCGTGCCATCGTGGAAATGCGCCTCCGCCAGCTGACCGGTTTGGAACAGAGCAAGCTGCACAGCGAATACGAAGAAGTGCAGAAACTGATTGCCTATCTGAAAGAGATCCTTGCCAACGAAGTCCGCCTCATGCAGGTAATCAAGGATGAGTTGCAGGAAATAAACGACAAATACGGCGATGAACGCCGGACGGATATTGTCTATGCCTCCGAAGAATTGAATCCCGAAGATTTCTATTCGGACGATGAGATGATTATCACCATTTCACATCTGGGGTATATCAAACGCACGCCGCTGAGCGAATTTAAGGCGCAGGGACGCGGCGGGGTGGGAGCGAAGGGTTCCGACATACGGGACACGGATTTCGTGGAATACATCTATCCCGCCTCCATGCACGCCACGCTGTTGATATTTACTGCCAAAGGAAAATGCTACTGGTTGAAAGTGTACGACATACCGGAAGGGGCGAAGAACACGAAAGGGCGCGCCATCCAAAACCTGCTGAGCATAGAAGCCGACGACAAGGTGCAAGCCTTTATCCGCGTAAAGGGGCTGACGACCGACACGGAGTTTATGAATACCCACTACCTCCTGTTCTGCACGAAGAAAGGCGTTATCAAGAAAACAACGCTTGCCGCCTATTCCCGTCCCCGCCAGAATGGTGTGGCAGCCATCACCCTACATGACGACGACGGACTGATACAGGTGAAAATGACTGACGGCAGCAACGAAGTGATTATGGCTAATCGTAACGGACGTGCCATCCGCTTTAATGAAAGCACCGTCCGCGCAGCAGGTCGCACGGCGGCAGGCGTGCGGGGCATGACACTGGATGAGGGCGACGATGAAGTGGTCGGTATGCTCTGCATCAAGGACAAGGAGACTGAAACCATCCTTGTCGTGTCGGAACAGGGATACGGCAAACGCTCAAAAATAGATGCCTACCGCGTAACCAATCGCGGAGCCAAAGGCGTGAAGACCCTCAACATCACGGACAAGACCGGAAAGCTGGTAGCCGTCCAAACCGTCACCGAAGAGAACGACCTGATGATTATCAACAAGTCCGGCATCACCATCCGCCTGAAAGTGTCCGACCTTAACGTAATCGGTCGCGCCACACAGGGCGTTCGCCTGATAAACCTTGAAAAACGGCACGAAGAAATAGCATCGGTATGTAAGGTAATGTCTGAAATTGATGAAGAAGACCTCTCCCCTGACCTCTCTCCGCAGGATAGGGGGGAAGCGGTGGACGAACCGGAGGATCAGACTTCTGACTTCTAACTCCCCACTGCTTACTGCTGAATACAGAAAAAAGAAATATTAATCTCAAATTTAGAATTGCATGAAACGAGTACTGTTTTTATCAATCGCCTTATGCGTAGCGGTAGCAGCCGCTTTTGCACAGAAGAAAGCCGTCAGCACAGCCCAAAGCATAGTCAAGGGGGACAAAGCCGACTTTACGGAAGCCCGCAGTCTTATACAGGGAGCGTTGGAAGACCCTGAAACAAAGGAAGATCCTAAGACATGGTATGTGGCAGGGTACATCGAAGATCAGCAATTCAGTGCCGAAAGGATGAAAGAAATGATCGGGCAAAAGTCCAACCAGCCGATTATGTATGAAGCACTTCTCAAGGAACTGTCTTTCTTTGAAAAAGCCCACGCCTTGGATCAGTTGCCGGATGCCAAAGGGAAAATAAAGCCCAAGTTCGAGAAGGACATCAAAGGCATTCTGAGTGCCAACCATGTGTATTATATCAACAGTGGGGCATACTATTTTGAGGAAAAGGAATACAGCAAAGCCTACGAATCGTTTGAACAGTTCCTGAAAATCTCTGATCTTCCCATGTTCGAAGGCGAGAAACCCGCCGAAAGGGACTCCAACTATATGACTGTTCGCTTCTACGCCGCCGTAGCCGCCACGCAGTTGAACGAACCGGAAACAGCCATTGCCGCCTTGAAACGTGCCGCGCAGGCACCGGACTTCCGGGGCACTGACGTCTATCAGTATCTGTATAATGAATACGATCAGTTAAACGACACAGTAAACAAGGAAAACATACTGAAAGAAGCTATGGTAAAGTTCCCCGATGAACCCTACTTCCTGCTGAACCTGATCAACATCTACATCTTCTCACAAAGAAACGAGGAAGCCGTTGATTACCTGAACCAAGCCATCCAAAAAGACCCGTCAAACTCCATGCTCTACAACGCCTTGGGCAGTGTCTATGAAGACGGTTTGAGAGACTCCGAAAACGCGGAAAAGAACTTTGCCAAAGCCATAGAGATTAACCCCGAATATACGGACGCCATTTCCAACCTTGGGCGTGTCTTTTACAACCAAGCCATCAACAAACAGGGCGATGCCAATATGATTACCGACAATAAAATGTATCAGGCAGCTTTGGCGGATGCCAAGAGTTTCTTTGAAAAAGCCCGCCCGTACTTTGAGAGAGCCCGTGAGATAAAATCGGATGAAATAACCTATCTGATTGCCTTGCGAGGCATCTACTACAACCTGAACATGGGCAAGGAACTTGCCGAAATAGAAGAGTTGTTGAAATAAATAACGGATTTGCTTGGTATTTACCCCTAACAGGGTTCTAAACCCTGTTAGGGGTGGGGATATATGGTACTCCGAATAACATACAATGAATAAACGCATCGTTATACTGGGAGGAGGCGAAAGCGGTACGGGTGCTGCTATCCTCGCAAAGGCGAAGGGCTTTGACGTGCTCCTTTCCGACCTCTCTGCCATTCCGCCCAAGTACAAGGATATGCTGGATGCACGAGGTATCCTTTGGGAGGAGGAGCAGCATACGGAATCCGCCATATTGAATGCCGATGAAGTAGTCAAAAGTCCCGGTATCCCCGACAAGGCTCCCGTTATCAAGAGGCTGAAAGAGAAAGGCATTCCTGTTATATCCGAGATTGAATTTGCTGGAAGGTATACCCGCTCGAAGATGATTTGTATCACCGGAAGCAACGGCAAGACAACCACCACCATGCTCGTCTATCATATACTGAAGCAGGCGGGTGCGGATGTCGGTCTTGCAGGAAACGTAGGCAACAGCCTCGCCTTGCAGGTGGCGGAAGATTCGCACGCAGTTTATGTGATTGAGCTGAGCAGCTTTCAGTTGGACAATATGTGCGACTTCAAAGCCGACATCGCCATCCTGCTGAATATCACCCCCGACCATTTGGACAGGTACAATTATGAGATGCAGAACTATACGGACTCCAAATTCCGCATCATCCAAAACCAGACCAACGCCGATGCTTTCATTTTCTGGAATGATGACCCCGTCATCGCCCGCGAGATAGCTATCCGGCATCCCCAAGCCACTCTTTACCCCTTTTCGGCAATACACAAGCCGAATATAAAAGGCTATACGGAAAACAATCACCTTATTATAGACACGCCGGACAGCAGGTTTGAAATGGAGCAATCCCGATTGTCGCTCGCAGGTACGCACAATCTCTACAATTCCCTTGCTGCCGCACTTGCCGCCAAAGTAACGGGCGTTCCAGACGATGTAATACGTGCCGCACTGAGTGATTTTACCGGCGTGCCGCACCGATTGGAGAAGGTCGCCCGTGTACGCGGCACGGAGTACATCAACGACTCGAAAGCCACCAACGTAAACTCCTGCTGGTACGCCTTGGAGAGCATGCAAACGAAGGTAGTCCTCATTTTGGGCGGTACCGACAAGGGCAACGACTATACGGAAATCGAAGCATTGGTGAAAAGCAAAGCCCGCGCCCTGATATTCTTGGGTGCGGACAATGCCAAACTCCATGCTTTCTTTGACAATTCGTCCATACGGACAGAAGACGCCCGTTCCATGCCTGAAGCTGTTGCCAAAGCCTCCCGACTGGCGGAGGAAGGGGATACAGTGCTCCTTTCCCCCTGTTGTGCCAGCTTTGACCTCTTCAAAAACTACGAAGACAGAGGTGAGCAATTCAAACAATGCGTTGGAAATCTTTGATAAATAGGTGAATTGCTTCCAAAAGTAAGTGAATAGCCTTCGGAAACTAAGGAAATAGCTTTTGGAGATCAATGAATAGCCTCCAATCTGGTAAGGATTACTCCCAAATCTGATAAAGGTAGCTTCCAATGCGAGAAGATTGCCTATTATAATAGGAGAATTGCCGCTAACCGCTAAGAAACTGTCTAAATTTATGATAATATAATTGAGGATCAGTTGATTAATTGGAAAGTTGTTTGTCCCTTTATAGTTACCAAGCACATAAAAAATGTTGAAGATCTCTGTGTAAGAGATTGTTGTTTGCATTTGTTGTCAGGTATTTTGTTAACAGCCGTTTGTACATATTTGATGGGAAGCACGGATTATCAGGATATGCATCTGTTTTGCAAAGAGCGCGATTCTTGATTCAAAGGGTTATTGCTACTGCCAGACAGCATTCCCCCGGCAAACCACTTTTGAAAAGAGCATTCAAGTTAATCAAGGCTGATTCTTTGCAGGATTGCCTACAAGTTACGTAAAAGAACCGTTGGTCAATTTGGAAGAAAAGCAACTTATTCCGGACGGCAAAAAGTTGAAAGGGATGCATTGCTAATTAAGGATATTTAGCGTGCCATTTCGATAATGCATGAATAATGACACAGACAGTTCCAACATCTCCACTTTCTTGGAACAGCATTTGGACTTTCTTCTCATTCCTGCCAAAAAGTGCCTGAACAAACTGTTGTATCCTTCTGTCGTAAAGGTTTCCGCTTTGGTTTGCAGATG
>LBCX01000389.1 GCA_001657575.1 Bacteroidales bacterium Barb4 | reverse complement strand
GGAATGTGGGGTTAACGGAAAGGGCGACCCGATGGAGTCTTGAAAGGACGATACAAATACAAATGATGATTTACAAACATATAATATCCGGTCGTTTTTTCAGAACTTATTGGCATTCGTTCCGTTAACCCCACATTCCGCTTCGCTTCATGTGGGGCTGAAATTTTGCATTCCTTCGGAAAGTGCGTAATATTTATAGCTACGACTGTTTTTATACAGAACTCACGTTAATTAGCAATGCCATAGAGACTACTGTTGGATATGGATTGCTGTTGATAGACTGGGGAAAAGATTCATTGATTTCATTGTTGGCGATAGAAGTAGAAAAATAGGAAAAAAGTTGTGGGAAAAGATAAACGGATTTGAAATGAATGTAACGGCTACAGATTATTGGAAATCTTATGATAATTCTAAATGATTATCCGTGATTGTACCTAAATTGATTTTTATAAGAAACCGCCGCAATAAGCAGCCTGTCAAATAGATTTTCGCCAAAATACTTTCGATTAAATTTATAGCAGAATTCATTCAAATAATTTTGCAGATATTCAGGTTTAATATCGTGGTATATATCCAATAACATCCGTTTGGCATTACTGACAGCGATATGAACCCAAGATAAAACCTTTCCGACTTCTTTTTTGGGAATTACTTGAGGATTATGTTCCTTGACAATATCTTTTAATTGGACGTAAGAAGTTGAACTGTCAGAATCAATAACAGATTCTTTGGACACATTCTCTTGAACCAAGGGGGTTATCGTCTCCGCTTTTAAGTCATTTATAACAATCATTTTAATATGTCCAACCGGACGGGGTTTTCCTTTCCTGCCTGTTTGACCTTGAATCGGTTGACTTTCTGCCATAACCGGAACTTTACTCTTTTTCTGACTGCCCCTGCCTCTCTTTAACGATTTATCCTTTTCTTCATCATCTGTTTCTGTTGAGAAAAAGCCTTCATCCAATTCTATCACTCCTGACAGGGAGTATTGATCATCCCGCCTGCCCATTGATTTGTCCAAGTTTATGGAGCATGTACCAAATCGGTTCGTAACGTTTGTGTCCCAATTGGCGTTGAAGTTCCAAGGCTGAAAAACTTTTTCCGATACCTGTTAATAAATGAATGGCGATAAACCAATAACGAAAAGGCAGATTGGAACCGTGCATGACCGTATTGGAACGTAAACTTTGGCGGATTCTGCATTTTTTACATTCGTAACTTTCTTTATCCGATTTCCAATAATGTTCCGTGTGCCCGCACTTAGGACAAACAACTCCCTGACGGCCTCTGTATTTTTTAATTCTATGTCTACAACTGGTCTCGTCTGGATATTCTGATACAAAATTTAGAAACTGTTTAAATTTTATAAATTGATTCTATTAAGCATGAGTTTAATCATTGCCGGATGAATCATCGTTTGACTTGTTTCAGTGTGGTACTCGAAAATCTTAACTCAGCCTTCTGTACGGTTCGAACCGGGCAAAAGTTCTTTCCACTGCCCATCTTTGGGGTATGACCTGAAATTTGGTTGAATCCTCCTTTCTCAAAACAATCTCAAGAACCCGGCCGAAGGCTTTCCCCGTGTTTTCTGCCGGTTCACCTCCACAGCCTCCGCCGGCAATAATCCTGACAAGTCTTGAGAATCGGAATCTCAACCCGGAGAGAACAAAGGGATCTCCCTTACTGTCATGCACATTCGCCGCATGAACAGCAACGGCCAAAAGCAGTCCCATTGTATCGACAACGACATGCCGTTTTCTTCCCCTTGTCTTTTTACCGCCGTCTGTCCCCCTGCACAAACCGCCGCTGCGGGTTGTTTTAACGGATTGTGAATCTGTCAGGTCAAGGCCGGGAGATTGTTTCCTTCCCGCGTTCCTGCGGGTTAAATCACGAAGTCGCCCGTGAATCTCTTCAATGCTTCCATCCCGTTTCCGCTTGTTGAAACAGTAACAAACCAATTGCCGGTTCGGAAAATCTT
>LBCX01000095.1 GCA_001657575.1 Bacteroidales bacterium Barb4 | reverse complement strand
GGGCTGAAATCTTGCATTCCTTCGGAATGAGCAACATCGGTTAATCATCAACCATTACCGGAAAATTTTCCCAAACCCCTGCCGAACCTGTCTAAAAACCTCTACATTTGGCGTCCCTAATTATAGAATGAAATAAGAGGTTATGAAAAGGAGAATAACAGTAATGCTCACATGCCTGATCTGCATCTTTCAGGCAATGAAAGCAGAAATCGTCAACGACTTTGACTATAAATTAGATACACTCAACCAAACCGCCACGCTGATTCGCAATGTAAATTATTACCCCGAAAACTCCATACTTGCCATCCCTGAAAAAATAGTAGCCGGCGGAATAGTCTATACCGTAACAGGCATCGGAGACAACGTCTTTGAAGAACTATCATGGATTAAGTCCCTGAACCTCCCGTCCAGCCTGAAAACCATTGGCAAATATGCCTTCCACAAATGCAGCTCGTTAAGCTCTGTCACTCTCCATGAAGGTATAACACATCTTGGAGAATGGGCTTTTGGCGAGTGTCAATCCCTGACATCCATTGTCGTTCCCGGCAGTGTACAAACGTGGGAAGACTGTGTTTTTCGCGACTGCAAAAACCTTCAGTCCGCCATTATAAAGGAAGGGGTGACAACCATCGGAAATTATGCCTTTGCTCATAGTGATTTACTTACTTCCGTAACCATCCCCGACAGTGTGACAAGCATTGGCAAAAATGCTTTCTCCAATTGCTCTTCTTTAACACCCATCATCATTCCGGACAACGTGACGAGTCTTGGAGACTCTGCTTTTTATCGTTGCCATGGACTCGGATCCATCACTATCCCCGGCAGTATAAAAAGTTGGGGAAGTGGCGTTTTTCACTCATGCGACTCACTCAAATCCGTTACTTTAAAGGAAGGGTTGACAGCCGTCGGAGAAGCCGCTTTCGCTTTTTGCAATAGCCTTGAATCCGTGACCTGGCCCCACAGTATGGCAAAGATTGGAAAAAGTGCCTTCAGCCATTGTGCAAACTTAAAATCCCTGACCCTTCCGGACGATGTGCGAGAGATTGAAGAACTTGCTTTCAGCTATTGCCCGCAATTGGGGGACATCTATCTCGAATGTACCCGGCCGGACACATTCGGAATTATTCTTGGAGACAGCCTGTTTGCCCATACACCTGACATCAAGATTCATATACCCAAAGGATCGGAAGAATACTACGAAAGAAACGCCAGCGGCGAAGGCTTTACATGGTACGGACTCTCCATGGTACCTAACTGCTATTCTGTTACCGTCCGGGCGGCAAACCCCGCCTTTGATTCAAAAATGGAAATAACCGTATCCGACTCTGTCTATAACAAATCAGTGGCAGTAACGGCAACATCCATCTACGGACGTATCGTAAAATGGACAGACGAAATCGGTCACATTTTCGACGGCGATTCTATCAACTTCATATTGAAAAAAGACAGGGTATTTATAGTTGAATTTGAACCCTATACATTTACCGTAACAATAGATGCCGACCACTACGGCAACTTACAGGCAATAACCGACAGTATCTGTTTCTACGGCGACCTGATTACCATCCCCGAAGTCCTGACCTCTGACTTTCGCTTTCGCTTCAAAGAGTGGATAAACTGGCACAACGGACAAAGCCTGTCCACCGACAACCCGCTCTCCTTTGTCGTAACAAGAGACACCGCGATGCGGGCTACTTTTGAACAGTACCGCTTTAGCGTGAAAGCAATAACCTCCGACCCTAATAAAGGCAGAATCAGTCAGGGCATGGACAGCACCGTTCTCTACACAAACAAAGACAAGATCACCGTAGCCGCTTCCCCCGCCGACCGTTACACCTTTCAACAATGGATAAATGAAGACGGACTGCGCCTCTCTGCCGACAATCCCTATTCTTTCTATCCCACAAGAGACATGACGATCACCGCTGTTTTCGCAGCGGACACTACTACTCGTAAGATTTATAAGGTAGAGTTTTCTGCCGGTTCCGGCGGTGAGATCATTTCGGGTGCAAACGGCAATTATTCGCACAACGAATCGGTAACCGTCAAAGCCGGCGCATACGAACATTATCGTTTCACGAAATGGACAGATAAAAACGGCATCAGCCTGTCTGCCGACAATCCCTACACTTTCCTTGTAACAAGCGATGCGGCTGTTCGGGCTAACTTCCGCTTGGAAACATACAACGTAACCATTCGCTCCAAAGATGCTGACCGCGGCACTATAAAAGACGGAAACACAACCCTCGACTCTGTTATAAAACAAGTTGAATACGGGAAGACTCTCAAAATAGAAGCACTCCCGAAGCTCGGCTTCCGTTTCGTGAATTGGGAAATGGACAACAGCATCGTCTTCTACCAAAACCCGTACTTACTACTGGACGTAACAAACCATGCAACGCTTGTCGCCAATTTCGCCCCCCAAAGCAGTTGCTTCGTAACCGCACTCGTCAATGACCCCGCCCGCGGTCGCGTAATCGTCAGGGATTCCTCTTTCTATAAAGGAGAAAACGTTGGACTCAAAGCCGCTCCGTCTTACGGCTGGCACTTTGAAAAATGGACAAGGAACGGTATAGAGCTTCCCGACAAAACGGACTCTTTAACGCTTAACATACAGGAAGACGCCGTTATCCAAGCCTTCTTTGCGCCGGACATTTTCCAATTTACCGTCCTCGCCGCCGAACCCCTGCACGGTATCGTAGTAAGTGAAAACAGGGGCAACTCCCCCTATCTGACTCAGGTGAAAATAGCCGCCTCTCCTGCCGCCAATTATCACTTTACCCGATGGGAAAGCAGAAACGGCGACACGCTGTCTCTCAACGCATCCTCCGCATTCACTCTCACAAGAGACACTGCCGTTTTCGCTATCTTCGACCTTGATACCGTCCATATATTCGCCCTCTATCATCCCGAACTCGGCACCGTAACCGGCACAGGTGCATACCTCTACGGCACGGAAGCCACCGTAACGGCAGAAGCCGCACAAGGCTTTCATTTCACCCGATGGACAACAACGGATGGCACCTATCTCTCCGACAAAGAGGCCTACACCTTTACCGCAAAGAGCGAAATAACCCTTATGCCAAACTTTGTCGAAGACACTAAACCCGAAGGAAACCTTGCCCTGCCCGACGGGAAAGCAGCAGCTTATTACACAGGCGGCACACTGCACCTCGTCAATCTGGAAGGCTCTGCCGTCACTATTGCCACCGTAAGCGGGCGAAAAGTGCTGCAATTCAATGTCCGCACAGCCCGCGAACAGTATCCTGCCGCACTGCCCGCCGGCATCTACATTCTTTCAGGAAAAGCAGGGAACAACTTGAAGTTCATCGTCCGGTAAACACACACAGGGAGGCATACCCCCGCATGAAAAAGATACTGCTCCTCTGCCTGGCGGTAAGCCTCCCGCTCTTCCTCTTTGCACAAAAGCCGCTTGGCGAACAAGCCGCCGTCAGCGTATTGACCTGCGCCCCCTCCGACGAAGAAGTATTCACGCTCTACGGACATGCGGCTTTCCGCATACAAGACCCCGACCAGCACCTTGACCTCATCTTCAACTACGGCATATTCGACTTCTCCAAACCCAACTTCATCTACCGCTTCGCCAAAGGCGAAACAGACTATATGCTGGGCGTAGCCGATTACCTCCCCTACATCATGGAATACCAGATGCGGGGAAGTACCGTCACCGAACAAACCCTCAACCTGACACAGGAAGAAAAAAACCACCTCTGGCAGGCATTGGCAACAAACGCCCAACCTCAAAACCGCATATATCGCTACAACTTCTTCTTCGACAACTGCGCCACCCGCCTGCCCGCCCTCATCGAAAGGTATGCCGACGGCAAAGTCCTCTATGCCGACCGGCAAAGCTCCCCGCCGACCTTCCGCGACATGATTAACCATTGCACGCGCAACCACCCTTGGCTGACCTTCGGATGCGATCTGGCACTCGGTAGTCCGACCGACCGACCTGCCACTTTCCGCGAAACCATGTTCCTGCCCGAATACCTGAAAAAAGCCCTCGCTGACGCCGCTATCCTCGCCCCCGACGGAACCTCCCGCCCCTTAGTCTCGGAAACCCATACTCTCGAAGCCGCAACCCAAGGCAAAGCAGCCACAGACCTGCTGACCGACATCTTCACCCCTCTCACGTGCGCATGGCTGCTGTTCCTGCTGACAGCCGTCCTCACCCTGCACGAATGGCGCAGCCGCACGTACTGCCTGCCCCTCGACCTTTTCCTGTTCACCCTCGCCGGTCTCACCGGTCTTGTCCTCTTCTTCCTGTGTTTCCTGTCCGAACATCCGTCCGTCTGCCCCAACTGGTCTGTCCTGTGGCTGCACCCTCTGCATCTCGTTGCCGCCGCCTTTCTCTGCACGGCAAAATCCCGCAACAGCCGACACAGCCGCTACTACCATGCCCTCAATTTCACCCTCCTTATCCTCCTGCTGATTGGATGGCATTTCATTCCCCAACACCTGAACACCGCTTTCTTTCCCCTGACAGCCGTCCTGTGCCTCCGCTCCGCCCGCCTCCTCTGCCCCGCAGGGGCAAGAGATTTCAGCCCGACGTAAAGCGAAGGCGTCCTTTCCGTAACCCGACGTGCCGCTCCGCTTTACGTCGGGCTGAAATCTCTTGTCCCTGCGGGACATCTGCATGGCATACCCCTAACAGGATTTCAAACCCTGTTAGGGGTTTTGCGTAAATCAGTTATTATGTATTGAAAATGCGCGGCGGAAGTAAAGGAAATAGCCATATCTTTGCCTCGCTTTTTTGCCATAAGGACGGAAGCAGGGAGAGATGTTGCGCAGATGCCCCGAATGGGCAAGAGATTTCAGCCCCACATGCAGCGTAGCGGAATGTGGGGTTTATGAATACGTATTCGATGAAGTCCTGCAAGGACGATACAAATACAAACGATGATTTACAAACATATAATATTAGGTCGTCCTTTCAGGACTTCTTTGATGGTGTCATCCCTGACCCCACATTCCGCTTCGCTGCATGTGGGGCTGAAATCTCTTGCCCCTTCGGGGCATCTGCGTAACATCAGTTACTTATATTCATCTGAATTGAGAGTAAGGTTTATATAATTGCCAAAATCAAGCCAGTCAAAACAAATAAATACCCATGAGAAGAGAGGACAAGGCGTTTCGGATGTTCCGTGAATCTTTCAACAATGCGGAAGGGCGTTTCCATTTGCTGGAACACCGCGTGCCGGTGGAAATCCAAAAGGAGTATTTTACTTATTCGGAGCGGATGCGGCGGTCGAAGTCGTTTGCGCCGTTGAGCGATGCGCAGACGGAGGTTCTTTATGCGCAGTTGCAAACGGGGGAGGCGAGCGTGGCGGAGAAGAAGTATATGCTTACTTCGCTGGCGGTGTCCTGTTCGGTCAAGGCGTTCCGTATGCTGGAGGAGTATGCGGGGCAGTCTGAGCCGGACGTTGCCGATTGGGCTTGTCTGGCATTGGCGGAGTTACGCATTGCGCTGGAAACGGAGTTGTCGGGCGAGAAGCAGATGTTTATTTCCACAGGGCTGGGCGGGAAAGACGGGAAGATGCGCTTTTATGTGTTGTTTCTGGCGGAGAAGAACGTCCCGTTTAAGGATTATCAGCGCAGGGTGATTGAGCAGGAGTTTCCTTACATGCTGGCGCAGGCGGGATGCGAGACGGAGAGCCTGACGGTTGGCAGTCAGTACGTGGAACTGCTTTCCCTGATTCCGTTTCGCACGGACATCAAGTCGCTGTTGGAAGGATTGATTGCGGAATGCAACCAGTACGGGAATTTCCTTTCTTACCGGTTTACAATAAACAATATCAAGGAGTTGACACAGGAGGAGATAAACGAAGCCGTAAGGGAGAATGGAGACGATTAAGCAGGCGGTAAAGTACGGCATCGTAGGAGTCAGCAATACGCTGATTACCGCAGGGATTATCTGGGTGATGATGAAGGTGGCGGGATTTCCGGACGTAGTATCCAATA
The DNA here is from genome assembly GCA_001657575.1 of Bacteroidales bacterium Barb4. Classification (GTDB taxonomy): domain Bacteria; phylum Bacteroidota; class Bacteroidia; order Bacteroidales; family Tannerellaceae; genus Barb7. The sequence continues at coordinate 4,053 of LBCX01000095.1, read as the reverse complement.
TAACGGGCTATGTGGCGGGGGTGTTGAACAGCTTTATATGGAACAAGCAGTGGACGTTTAAGAGTTCGGACAGCTGGGTGAGCAGCGGGATTCGCTTCGGGGTTGTATTCGGTATCTGCTACCTGCTGCAATTGGGCGTATTGCTTCTCCTGAACAGGCATCTTGCCATTGACCCCTACTACAATCAACTGATAGCAATGGCATTCTATACGGTGATTAATTTTCTGATGAATAAATATTTTACTTTTAAGTAGTCAGAACATTAAGCAGATGCCCCGAAGGGGCAAGAGATTTCAGCCCCACATGGAGCGTAGCGGAATGTGGGGTTAAAAATGACACCGTTTGAGGAAATCCTGAAAGGATGACAGAAAACACAAACGATAATTAACAATATAAATTATTCGGTCGTTCTTTCAGAACTCTATTGACCCCGTGTCATCTTTGACCCCACATTCCGCTACGCTCCATGTGGGGCTGAAATCTCTTGCCCCTTCGGGGCATCTGCACTACTCTGACTATTTAACTACTTTGATTACTCTGACTACTATAATGAAAACACTGACAGTTATTATTCCCTGTTTTAACGAGGAACTTGTGATTGGCGAATGCCATCGGCGGGTGAAGAATGTGCTTGATGCGCTGCCTAATCCGTCGGAGATTATCTACATCAACGACGGCAGCCGCGACAAGACGGGCACTTTGCTGGACGGGATTGCGGAAGCCGACCCGCAGGTGAAGGTTCTCCATTTCTCCCGCAACTTCGGACATCAGCCGGCGGTCACTGCAGGTATAAATCACTGCCAATCCGATTTGGCGGTTATCTTGGATGCCGACTTGCAAGACCCGCCCGAACTTATCCCTGCCATTTTGGAAACGCAACGGGCGGAAGAAGCAAATGTGGTCTATTGCGTCCGCAAGTCCCGTGCGGGAGAAGGACGTTTCAAACTGCTCAGTGCAAAGCTCTTTTATCGGACGATGAATTGGATGAGTGAGGTAAATTTCCCCTTGGATGCGGGAGATTTTCGGCTAATCGACCGTAAAGTGATTGACGAGTTCAACCACCTGCGGGAAAAGGGGAAGTATATACGTGGACTTATCAGTTGGGTAGGTTTCAAGCAGGTACCGTTTTATTACGAGCGCGAAGCACGGTTTGCGGGGGATACGAAATACCCGCTGGGGAAGATGATAGGTTTTGCCTCCAATGCGATGCTATACTTTTCCAAGAAGCCGCTGAAAATGGCTATGGGACTGGGTTTTCTGGCGGTAATGGTCGGGCTTGTGATGGCGGTATGGTTTACGCTGGGCAAGATATACGGGTTCAGTCATGCGGAGTCAGGGTGGACATCTATTATTACCACAATTATTTTCTTCGGAGGCGTGCAACTGATTACGGTCGGCGTATTGGGGCAATACATCGGCATCCTCTTTGATGAAATCAAATCCCGTCCGGAATATATTATAGACAGGAAAAGCAATGTTTCTAATCCCCCGTCCACTCATTAAGCTGCCTGATAATTTTCTCCCGTGTCTTTTCCGGCATCGTCCGGATGCGCGTAGAATGGCTTCCGCGCGGAGCAATGTAGATTTGCATGTTCTTCTTCCCTTTGAAGTCGGGGACGCGCACAGCACTCCAAGGGTCGGTTTCTCCATAGATAAGGATCATCTTCGGGTCGTTTTCTTTCAGATAGTTATAGACTTTGTCATACATCAGGGCAGCGGAAAAGGGAATGTCGCCGGCACTTTCGGGAAGCATAAAACGTTTCAGGTATCCGGCACTGCTTTCGATGGAAAGCAGTTTCCGCAACGGCTTGGTATCGTACCCGTAGTAACCCATTTCGCGGGCAGCCTGCACAAAGAAAGCCCCCATGTCCTGATTGGAAGCAAAATAGTCAGGGCCCGCAATGCGGACAAGGTGGCTAAACAAAGTCTCATCATCGGCATCCGGCGCGGGAACCGTATGGACGGCTGTCCCCCACTGCCAAAAGGCAAACGGGTATTCCAGCACACAATAATCCAACACCTCGTCCGGCGACATGCGGAAAGTCAGTTCTTTTTCCTTGCAGAATGTTTCTAGAAGGGGAAGCATGGCGAAACGGTGTTTCAATACCTCCTTTTGAAAGTCAAGTATTCTTGCACGCTCCGCCCTGTTGCCCGCTTTACGGAGAAAAGGCTCGTGACGACCGTCTTCCACCGAGCGGTTGAGAGGAGCCACGTAAGGAACGGATACATCCACGTCATCCGGAAACCACGCACGATACAGTATAGCCGTCTGCCCGCCCTTACTGATGCCCGTGCTGATCCATTTCCCCGAATAAACCTGCTTGAAAGTCTCCGTTACATGATGCAGGTCATAAGCGGCATTTTCAGTCGTGAGATAATCCCAGTCCAACGGGTCGGGAACAGACTCAAGGAAATAACGGTGTTCCACATGCACGAGGTTGGCATTCAACAGCTTCGCCACCTCGTCCTGATAACGGGAACTTTGCGCATACGCGCCGCCGTAGCCTTCGGTCACAATCACCGTCGGACGGTCAAATCCCGCATGAGCCACGACCACACGCTGACCAAACGTGCCGGCAGCCGGATTCTTCGGATCAACCTGTTGCGTAACATACACCAGATATTTCTCCTTAAAATGTTCCGACTCCAACGCCTCTATCCGCTCAATGCCTTTGAGCAAGCCAAGCCTCTCCCCCAATTCCCGTGGAGAAGGGATAGGGGAGATATTCCCCTCCTGTGCCGCAAGGCTAAAGGAGAGAATCCATGACAGAAGAAGAAAACACCTGATTCGTTTCATATTAGCAGAAGCGTTAATGTGTATAAACTCTAAATTGTCTTCTAAAGCAGTGTTTTTGCTGTCCCACACATTACTTTCAAAAGTTTTGTAGCGTGTTCCTAACTTAATATCTTCATCAATTAAGGACTTAAACTTTTTCCACTTGATAATAGTATGTTCACGACCGAATTAATTATGAGTTTTGAAGGTTTGTTACTTGTTGCAATTTCGCCGGCTTCATCATCAAGCGGTGAAAAATTAACCTTTTCTACGCTTCGCGTATTCCAGTTATCAGTAGTTTTATAATTACAGCCTGATTCTTTTTTCTTTACAGCCTCGTATTATCTTTGCCGCCGTTAAGCGATAATTTACATTAATCCACTTAAAATATCACTATCATGAAAAAGGTTATTTTGCTATTCGTATCGGCACTGATTTTCGGTGCCTGCGACAAGGAAGCGGTACTTCAGGATATCCCTTCGTCTGAGGAACAGGCGAAGTTAAAAGGGGTGAAGTACAAAGTAGTTATCACAAAAACATTCACATTCCCGTTTACGCCAGATCTTGTTTTGGAAATAGCTACATTCAATAACGTGGTTGATTATTCCATCGAGGGAGCAAATTCCGATTTCTATTTTGAAGACGAGAAGGCGTATGACGCAGCGATCGCAGATCTTGATGCAACATCCCAACTCTACTTTACCTACCCAGGCTGGCTCTGCATCATGTTCGAGCCGTCGAAGCTGCCATTGGATCCGCCATTGGAATTCGAGATTACCGAAATGGTGAAAAAGGGCTATATCCCGGAGGATCCCATCAATTCAATTAGGCGCGATCTTGAAGAATCAGAAAATATTGAAGATTAAGGGTGGCTAATTAACTGCTGCTACCCGGATGCCCCGAAAAAACGGGAGGCTTGTCCTCTGTTTTTTCGGGGCTTTTTCTATCTGCCTTCCCGTCCCTTCTCAATATCTTCATCAATTAAGGACTTGATATTTTTCCACTTGATAATAGTATGTTCACGACCGAATTAATTATGAGTTTTGAAGGTTTGTTACTTGTTGCAATTTCGCCGGCTTCATCATCAAGCGGTGAAAAATTAACCTTTTCTACGCTTCGCGTATTCCAGTTATCAGTAGTTTTATAATTATAGCCTGATTCTTTTTTCTTTACAGCCTTGTATTATCTTTGCCGCCGTTAAGAGAGAATTTACATTAATCTACTTAAAATATCATTATCATGAAGAAATTTATTTTTTCCTTATTTGCGTTAGTACT
>LBCX01000094.1 GCA_001657575.1 Bacteroidales bacterium Barb4 | reverse complement strand
AAGGTTATTAATGTGTTAAATATAAAAGTGTATTTATGATGAAAAGATTAACTTATGTCTTGTTATGCTTTGCCATAAGCATAGGCATGGCGGTTGCTCAAAACACGCGAGTGACGGGGACTGTTCTCTCTGCCGATGACGGGGAACCGGTTATCGGGGCGTCGGTAATGGTCAAGGGTACCGCGATTGGTACTATTACCAACATTGACGGTCAGTTTGAACTGAATGTACCAAGTTCGTCAAGAACTTTGGTGATTTCCTATGTGGGAATGGTGACGCAGGAAGCGGCTGTGCAGACTTCTGTAAGGGTTGTATTGCAATCGGATACGCAGAACTTGGATGAGATTGTGGTGATCGGCTACGGGACACAACGGAAAAAGGACGTTACCAGTTCCATTTCCCAAATCAAAGGGGGCGAACTTGCCGATAAGGCTTCTCCCAGCTTTATGCAGCAAATGGCGGGACGGGCATCGGGGGTACAGGTGATTTCTCCTTCCGGCGATGTAACGGCTCCTCCCCGTGTAATCATTCGCGGTGTAGGGACTATTTCCTCTTCTTCTTCGCCGCTCTACGTAATTAACGGTGTTCCGGTAACTTCCGGTAACTTGGGGTATTCGTATTCCAACAATAATGCACTGGCTGACATCAACCCGAGCGATATTGAGTCGTTTGAAATCCTTAAAGACGGTGCGGCTACAGCCATCTATGGTTCGCGTGCCGCCAACGGTGTCGTTTTAATTACGACCAAGCAGGGAAAGCAAGGGAATACAAAAATCACTTATGACGGTTGGACAGGCTGGTCGAAGGCAGCAAAGCTGTATGACTTGCTGGATGCACAGCAGTTCGTGACTATTGCGAACGAGAAGTACACCAACATGGGACAGCTGCCGCAGGCTTTTATGGATGAAAAGAATACCAGCACCAAGTGGTTTGACCACACATTCCGGACGGGATTCCAGCACAGCCATTCCATTTCCATTTCAGGGGCTTCTCCCAAGACACAGTATTATTTGTCTGCCGGTTACACGGATCAAAAGGGGGTAGTAATTAACAACAGCTATAACCGTTACACCTTTTATACAAGGGCGGAGCATAAATTCCTTAAAGATTATGTTTCCACAGGGTTCTCGCTGAATGCCTCATCACAAGATAACTCCGGACCTGTAAAGGGCACCAATTCCATCAGTGATAATATATATTCAAGTTCGCGGATGCTGCCTAATGTTGCCGTATATAACCTTGACGACCCTACCGGATACAATATTGATCCGAATGACAGGAAGTCATTGGGAAAAGGAGCCAACCAGCGTACCATAGAGAATACGATTCCCAATGCCGTATGGGTGTTGAAAAACAACAAGCAAAGCAATACTTCATGGCGTTTGCTTCCTACTGCCAATATTGATATTAAGCCGACAAGCTGGCTTACTTTCAGGTCGCTGGTCGGAGCCGATGTTTCAATGATTGACGACGGCTACGTATGGAAACCTGAATCGGGAGACGGGTTTGGATATAAGGGATTGATCAATAAGGCTTCCATCAAACGCCAGCGTTGGAACTTTCAAAACTTTCTTTCTTTTGTGAAGTCATTTGGAAGTCATAATGTCGATGCTACGGCTGTAGCCGAATGGACGAATTATGTTTATTCCCGCTTTACAGCTTCCGGGCGTGATTTCTCGGATCCTTTCTTTGTGGACGAACTTATTTCCAACACGTATGTTACACAGGGTTCGGGCGGGAGCTGGACTACAAACGGGTTGGCTTCATACATATTCCGTGCCAATTACAACTATAACAGCATCTACTATATCGGCGGTTCTATCCGTAGAGACGGTATTTCAAGCCTTTATCAGGACAACCGTTGGGGTACGTTCTACGGGGCTTCGGCGGCGGTACGTATTTCCAATCTCGGCTTTTGGAAAGAGAACGGGATAAATGACATTATCAGTGATTTCCGCATCAGGGGAAGTTTTGCCGAAGTAGGTAACGACAGATTGTCGGGCGATTTTATGTATAAGGATAACTTTATCGGTCAAAAATATGGCGAGCAGGCCGGTATTGCTTACGACCAAGCCGGCAACAAAAACTTGCGCTGGGAAAAACAGAAGATTGCCGATGCCGGTTTTGATATGGGCTTTTTGAACAATCGGTTTAATTTGGTGTTTGCTTACTGGAATAAGGACAACAGCGATATTGTGCTGGATGTTCCTACTCCTCCGTCTCTCGGTATCCCTTGGAATGTTATTGCTCAAAACTACGGAGTTATCCGGAGCAACGGGATAGAATTGGAAGTCGGCGGTAATGTTCTTCAAAGCAAGGATCTGACATGGAAATCTTCATTCAATTTCTCCACGCAGAACAGTAAGATTGTTACACTGGTAGATGAGATACCTTACGAACATTACATTTTGAGGGAAGGCGAAAGCATGAATGCACTGTGGGGCTACCGGTATGCCGGCGTAAACAAAGCCAATGGTAATCCCATGTATTATAAAGCCGACAATTCCATTATACAGGGAAATCCTACGGACAGCAAATACTACGCCTACGACCCTGCCAACCCGGAGGCAATGACAACGGCAAAGAACCTGACAGAGGAGGATAAAGCCATTTTGGGCAATTCGATTCCCACTTGGTTTGGCGGATGGGATAATACGGTTACATGGAAGGATTTTGACTTTAACATATTCTTCCGGTTCTCCGGCGGCAATAAAGTGGCTAACATTAACCGCAGAGACCAGTTAGACCAAGGTTTTGTAAATAACAACACTGAAATACTCGGTCGCTGGCAAAGTCCCGAAAACTCCGGTGACGGTCAGGTACCCAAATTATACTATGGCAAGAGCAGCTTCCTGAATTTAACGGGTGAAGGCTCCTCCCGTTGGGTGGAAGACGGCAATTTCCTGAAACTGCAAAATATAAGTGTGGGTTATACTTTTCCGAAGTCTCTCTGCCAAACACTGCTGATAGAAAAACTCAGGTTCTATGTACAGGCGCAAAATATACTGACAATTACCGGTTACAGCGGACTTGATCCGGAAGGCTATAATACGGATATTGTTCCCGGTATCGATTTGAACGGGAATCCGCAACAACGGACATTTATGTTTGGTCTGAACATCGGCTTTTAATAAAGAACTTTCATTATAAAAAAGAGTAATATGAAGAAATATATAATAATGTTGTTCGGCTTCGGCTTGTTGTCGGGCTGTACGGAAGAGGCTATCGATTTGGAGCCTAAAAATGCAATAACGTATGATGTGGCTTTCTCCACGGCGGAACGTTGTGAATTAGCCGTAGTCGGTTGCTATGATGCTGCTCAGAGCGGATACTATCCCGGTAACAGCCAACGCCGCGGCTATCCTTTTGGAGCGGCTACCGTTGAACAAGGCGATATGAAAGGGGAAGATATGGTGAATGTACAGACCTTTTTTGCCGTAACCTACAACGGCGATTATAACGCCAGCTCTCCCAACGGACAAGCACACTGGGAATGTACCTATCAGATGATTAACAAGATAAATATCGTGATAGACGGACTTGAAACAGCCGTGGAAGCCGGCATTATCACCAAAGAAAAAGCAGCGGACTCCGAAGGTGAACTTCGTTTCTTGCGGGCATTGGGATTGCACGAACTGCTTGTTTATTTCTCGTTGCCTTATGCTGCTACAGCTGATGCTTCTCATTACGGAGTGCCGGTAAGCGTTATTCCTATCAATTCCATAGGTACGGTGGAAGAAGCGAAAGAAGCCGGAAGGGCATCCGTGAAAGAAACGTATGCTCAAATTCTGGAAGATTTGGATTTCGCGGAAACGAATTTAGCCGTCACCCGGGCGGGAGGATTGGAAATATCACGCGCCACCAGAGGGGCGGCTATTGCTCTTAAAGCACGTGTATATCAACATATCGGACAATGGGATAAAGTGATTGCGGAATCAGCTAAGATTGTAAGCGCCTCTGCTCCTTTCCAAAGCCCGATAGGTGATTATAAACTTACCGAGCAGCCGGAAGGGCCTTTTGCAAACAACAGCGGTAATACGGAATCTGTTTTTTCTATCGAAAACAGCACATTGGATAACTGTACAAACAACGGTTCATTGTCTCAATTCTACCACACTGTCCGCAGTTTGGTATGCGTAAGTCCTGTTATTGTCAATGCCGATTTCTGGCTGGCAAATGATTTACGCCGGACGCAACTGTTGGCTCAGGCTACTTATGGCGGCACACACGCTTATTGGTCTTGGAAGTATCGTGCCGGAACGGTAATGGATGACTGGACGCCTATTATTCGGTACTCTGAGGTGTTGTTGAATTATGCCGAGGCGGAAGCACGCCAAAACGGGGTTAGTCGGAAAGCGGTAGAATTGCTAAATGCTGTGCGCAACCGGGCTGTTACCAATCCTTCCGATCAATTTACAACGACGTCATTTGCCAATGTAGATGCTTTGATGACCGCCATACTGCAAGAGCGCAGAATTGAGTTCTTAGCAGAAGGAAGACGCTGGCCGGATATTCATCGTTTGACTTACGACAAGTATGCTGTTTTAAGTGCCGATGGAAAAGCCGGTGTGCCGAATAAAGCCGCATGGGGCAGTATGACAACGGATTCTTACAAGCCTGCTTCGGGAATAGTAGATCCAAATGTTGTTAAAACGCCGGGCTTTAATTTTGAAGACCGCAGGTATATATTCCCTATTCCTCTGTCGGAAATCACTTCCAATCCCAAAATAGCTACGCAGCAGAACGCAGGGTGGTAAACATATCCCTGCCGTAAAAACAGAAAGGGCTGTTCCAATTCAGGAGCAACCCTTTCTATTTGGTATGTTACTATTATTTACTGAAGCCTCTTAGCTTTATCTCTGTCAGTACCTTTTTGGTGTTCAACGAGAAATCGCTGTTCATCATCCATCCGTAGTAACCCTGATCGGTTTGCAATACTTCCGCTACCGGTCGCCCTTTATACTTCCCGAAGTTAATAACCTCTTTCCCCTCGTCGTTATAGACCATCCGTCCGGCAAAGTCCACATTGTTGGTGAAAGTGGAGAACTTGGAAAGGGCAACTATATCGTTTTCAAGTTCAGGGTAACGGTCTAATTGAGCCTTCAACACCTCGTAAGTAGCCATTGTGTCCGCTTCCGATGTATGGGCATTTTCCAAATCCTTGTTGCAATAAAACTTGTAGGCGGCGGCTAAGGTACGCTGTTCCATCTTGTGGAAAATGGTTTGCACGTCCACGAATTTCCGCTTGTGCATATTTATATCCACATCGGCACGCAAAAACTCTTCTGCCAGCAAAGGAATATCAAAACGGTTTGAATTATACCCTGCCAAGTCACATCCCTCAATCTGTGCGGCGAGCGTTTTGGCTATTTCCTTAAAGACGGGGCAGTCTTTTACATCTTCATCGGTGATACCGTGTATGGCTGTGGTTTCGGGGGGTATCGGCATACCGGGGTTTACGCGATATGTTTTCGTCTCCTCCTTTCCGTTGGGGGAGACTTTCACGTAAGAAAGCTCTATGATACGGTCTTTTACAATATTAATACCCGTTGTCTCCAAATCGAAGAAGACTAACGGGTTTCTCAGGTTCAACTGCATGATGTGCGCCTTAGTCGTTCAACATCATCGGCATGAGCAACATCAGCAATTCTTCGTTTTCACTGTTTTCAGCGGGGAGAATCAATCCGGCGCGGGACGGGTCAGCCAATTCAAGCACAATCTCTTCGGAGTAGATATTGCCAAGTATTTCGATAAGGAACGTAGCTTTGAAACCGATATTCAAATCATCCCCGTCAAACTGGCAGACGAGCTTTTCTTCCGCCGAAGTGGAATAATCTATATCCTGTGCGGATACAGTCAGCTCGTTCTTTTTCAACTGCAACTTAATCAGGCTTGTAGACTGGTCAGAGAATACGGATACCCGTTTCAGAGCATTCAGTAAAGACTGACGGTCAATCGTTGCCTTATAGGGATTGTCAACCGGAATGACACTGTTGTAGTTGGGATAACGCCCTTCAATCAGACGGCAGACCATCTCAAAAGATTTGCAGGAGACAATGGCGTTATTTTCGTCAAAATTGATACGCACCGGATCCGTTTCTTTGCCTAAAATAGCCTTCAGCAGATTAGCCGGCTTCTTCGGCAGGATGAAAGCGGCTCTTTCAGCTGATTGGATAGACAGGTTGCGCAAACGCACTAACTTATGCCCGTCGGAGGACACAAACGTCAAATCTTCCTGATGAATATCAAAATAGATACCGTTCATCACCGGACGAAGCTCATCTTCGGCAGTGGCAAACAGTGCACGACTTATCCCGCTCAGCAGTATCTGGCTGTCGATGGACAAGGCAATGGCATCGTCTTTCAGTGGTTTTTGTTGAGGATAGGTATCACCTCTTTCCCCGATAAAATTGTATTTACCATTCTGGAAATGGATGAGGATTTCCATGTTCTCCTCATTGATGCTGAATGAAAGCGGTTGTTCCGGCAGTTCTTTCAGCGGCTCCAATAATCTTTTGGAGGAAATGGCAAACAAACCGTCGCCGTCCGTATTGGCTACTTCTACGGAAGTTTCCAAGCGTGTTTCCTGGTCTGATGCGGTTATGACCAGCTTGTTCCCTTCCAAACAAAAGAGGAAACATTCCAAAATAGGGAGCGAATTTTTGGATGCGATAACCTTACTGATTGACTGAAGACGGGACAGCAACGCGGTGCTGGATACATCAAATTTCATGTTTGTTTTAATTTTAGTTCGGATATAAAAAAACTTCCTCGCCGTTCAAAAACGGGAAGGAAGCCTATATAGTCTGTAACACTCTCTTTATTTTGCGAAATAATCTTTTACACCCTCGTTAGGTACCATTTCTTCCTGAAACGTATAAGCACCTGTTTTCGGGGACTTAACCATTTTAATCACCTTTGAGTAGGTGCGGCCATCGCCTTTCTTAAATGAAGCAACTGCTTTTTTTGCCATTGTTTAATCTCCTCTTTATTTAATCTCTTTGTGAACGGTCATTCTTTTCAGGATGGGATTGTACTTTTTCAATTCCAAACGCGTGGTAGTATTCTTCCTGTTTTTGGTGGTAATATATCTTGAAGTTCCCGGCATACCACTTGCCTTATGTTCGGTGCATTCCATAATCACCTGCACTCTATTGCCTTTTGCTTTCTTTGCCATTTCCTGCTTCCTCCTTTAAAATGTGGTTAAGTACCCTTTTTCGGAAGCTGCTTTAAGTGCGGCATCCAAACCGTTTTTATTGATAGTGCGCAAACCGGCAGCTGAAATACTCAACGTAATCCAACAATCCTGTTCCACCCAAAATAATCTCTTTGTAAAAAGGTTGACGTTGAATTTACGTTTCGTCCGCTTTTTAGAGTGTGAAACGTGATTGCCAACCATAGCTTTCTTTCCGGTAATCTGACAAATTTTAGACATATCTTTATTTGTTTACTATTTATTATTGTACGCAGGATGAGATTTGAACTCACACACCGTAACCGGCACTACCCCCTCAAAGTAGCGTGTCTACCAATTCCACCACCTGCGCATACAATTAAAAGTGCCCGGAACAGGACTCGAACCTGCACGGCTATTCACCACTCGCACCTGAAACGAGCGCGTCTACCAATTCCGCCACCCGGGCATTTTAATTCATCATTTATAAGGGAACTATTCTCGGAAGAAACGCCTCTCTCCCTCATCCAAATACCACTTGTTTTCTTTCAACTTTTCGGGTGCAAACCTAAGCATGATATTTAGAACAGCCAAATAATTGACAAACAAATTTATTATTTCTTGTGCAAGGTGCATGGGCCCTATGTTATAGAGTTCATGCACCTTGCACAAGAAATTGACTTGTCCTAAAAAACTAAAAAGAAGAAAGCAGCTGAAAGCACTGATTTTTTCTTTCAATCTTTTTTAATGTAGTTTATTTACAGTTAGTTATAAAAAGTAATCGAAATATATACTTCGACGAGGCAGTTTGTCTGCCTTTCCGAGCGGTTTCACTGGGACGTTTCGACAGCGAAAACAAAGAAGGTAAACCATTCTGTTTCCTTTCCTCCGGCAAGGAGCTGATGTACGATTACCTTGCAGGGAAAACGCATTATAATGATGCTATACTTTATACAATATAGATTTGCGTGAATTGCTAATTAGGAATATATATCGCGCCATTTCAGTAATGCATTAATAAAAGAATCGTATAATTATATCTGTCTTTGCATTTATAACGTTGTCTGCTTTTGGTGAAACCCGTTCTTATCTTTTTTCCACTGTGGCATTTGGGACAATTCATACTCTTTTTCCTGCAAATGTAAGAAAATGTACTTAATTAGCAATGTCCGTTTACATCTTGAAGACTCAGGCTTTCGTTCAATCGGAAGACTGTTGAGGGTAAGCAACGTATCCGTCTTAAATTGAATCCGAAAATATAGAAAAGAGGCAGGGACACTTCATTTGGAAAGTATCGGAACAGAGAGGGCAGAAGTGGATGAAATGCACACTTATGCCAGTTCAAAAAAACTGCCGCCGGATTTGGACTGCCGTTGACGGGCATGGAAAAAGATCCCTGGATTTTGTCATCGGGGACAGAAGCGGTAAAACAGCCGAAAGAATTTGGAACAAAATAAAAACATCATAATATGAACCGGATAGCAAGCGATTATTGGAAACCGTATGAAAGGCATTATCCCCGGGAAAAGCATATTCAAACCAAAGCGGAAACCTTTACGGCAAAAGGTTATGACAGTCTGTTCAGGCATTTTTGGCAAGAATGAGAAGGAAATCAAAAGGTCATGGAAAGCCGGTTTCGTATCCGAGTCAAGACGCTTTGTTCGGAGTGCATCAGATTAGTGTCAACAGACGGAAAAACAATTTGCGGAGCAAAGCACGGAGGAAAAAGTATATTCCATATGGTTAGCGCATTTTGCCATGCCGGCGGCGTTAGTTTGGGACAGATACGCACAAGTGAAAAATCCAATGAGATAACAGCCGTTCCCGAGCTCGTTAAAGCGTCGGACTTGGATGATTGTATTGTTGGTATTGACACGACGGGATACCGGCAGCATACAGCCAGTGGAATAATCAGATTCAAAGCGGGTTACCTGTCGGAGGTAAAGAATAATCAACACGAACTTTACGAAGCAACAGAGGATACGTTCCGTTTTCAACCGGTAAAGGAGATAGCAGGTAGTAAAGAACTGAACTTTGGTCATGGCCGGATCGAAAACAGAACGTGTCATATATGAACATATATGAAGCGTATAAATACGGATAAACGGAAAAATGTAGGGACATTAGTCAGGATAATCCCAGAACGTTATGATAAAACGCTTCAAAAAGAGGAAAAAACAACCCTCGGATATTATATATCAAGCAAAACAGATAACGCCGGCTTTTTCAATGCGCTTGTCCGCCCGTATTGGGGTATCGAAAAAAGCTCTGCAAGTTGCCGAACATTGTTATGGGGGAAGACGCTTCAGGAAAGAGAGTGAAGAACCCGCCTTGGAACTTCCCGGCAGTCTTTAAAACGGCCTTGACGATGCTTAAAAACCATAAACCGCAGAAAGGCAAACCGGGCATTAAAACAAAACGTAAAACAGGCAGATGGTTGGATGAACATCTTATTGCCATGACGGTCATGGAGACTTCTTGACCTTTTTTCGTGCGGTTGCCCTATCCCTCAACCATAAAAGTTTCAGATTTTGTTTGTAAATGCTTTTCTTCGGAGATAAATTCGTTATAACTTTTCCAATAATCAGAACAGTAATAAGAAACATTCGCGTTTTCTATTGACCTCCAAACCTGATATCTATCGCTGTGGATCGGACTCCACAGACAAAAGAGACAAATCGTTTTCCAAGGCTGTCAACAGCAATCTATATCCGCCTGTAGTTTTTTTATAACTGGCATAAGCATGTATCTCATCCGGTTCTACGAATGCAGCAGGCTCTTCTTTATTAAGGCAGGCTTATATTCTCTTACCCATTTATAAACAGTTCCGTAGCTAATATTCAGCATACATCCGATGGCACGAAATCCAACTCCATCCGAATACATTTCCAGTGCTGCTCGGCGTACTTTGACCTCTTTGACATCCGATTTCTTTTCTACCGTATAATGATACTTGCAGTCTTTACAAAAATGACGTTG
>LBCX01000388.1 GCA_001657575.1 Bacteroidales bacterium Barb4 | reverse complement strand
TTATTATGTTGCATGGTATCCTGAAAGGATACAAGATTTCAGCCCCACATGGAGCGGAGCGGAATGTGGGGTTATAAGGACGGCACCGACGATAGAGTTCTGAAAGAACGACCGAATATTACATGTATATATATGTTGCATTATAAATATCGTTTGTATTTGTATCGTTCTTTCAGAACTCCCTTGGGTCGTTCTTTCCGCAAACCCCACATTCCGCTCCGCTGCATGTGGGGCTGAAATCCTGTATCCTTTCAGGATACCACCGGCGGTATCGTCCTTATAACCCCACATTCTCCCACATTCCCCCACATTTCGCTACGCTGCATGTGGGGCTGAAATCCGCCGTCCTTGCAGGGTTGCCATCTCCTAACTACCAACTTCTAACTCCTCTTTCTCCAAAAAGGTATCCGCCGGCTGGTTCATCCACCAGTCGGTGTAGGGGAGGCGGACGTGCTTGGCGAGGTTGTCGGAGAAGCTGCGGTTGATGATGATGTTGAGCAGGGTGCGGGCGAAGCGCAGGGTGCCCTTGTAGCCGAAGGAGTTGTACTCGTCATAGACGTTGTAGGCGGGGACACCGATTTTCATTGCCCAGACGGTAGAGCCGGGGTGACGGGAAATGAAGACATCCGGATTGACACGGTTCAGAGTGTTCATAAACTCGTAGTTCTGGAGGTCGTTCACGGAGTAGGTGAAGTCGTTCGGCGAGTTGTCCAAGAGGTATTGGAAAGCCGTAGGACGGACGCCGTCGTCGTATTGCTTGTCGAAATGCCAGGCGGAGAGATGCTCAACCTTCATGCCGAACTCTTGCAGGATGCGGGCGTAGTTGGAGCCGAAGCCGGGCCCCATCGCCACCATCGCACGTTTGCCGCGCAGCTGCTCCTTTATCTTTTCCAGCTTGGGGAGATACAGTGCACGTTCTTGTTCCATATAGGCTTCCATTTCCCGCTCCTTGCCGACGATTTTGGCTAACTGGCGGGTGTAGTCTTCGTAGCCGCGCACGCCGTGAGGCGGGAGAGAGCGGACGTAGGGCACGCCGTAGGCAGTTTCCAAGCCTACGCCGAAGTAAGCACCGAGCGTGCTGCACGTGCTGACGGAGGCAACGGCTTCCGAGGTATGCTCCAGTTCTTCTATGGAAGAGGATGCGAGCAGGTAGGTGGGTTCCAAGCCGAGAGCACCGAGCAGGCGGCGCACATCGGCATCGGAGTTCCACGAGGTACCCGTTGTGAAGCCTATGATGTTTACTTTGTTGCTTTTCTTTTGGGGCGGCTTCACGATATATTTGAGGATGGCGTGATAGGACACGTCAAAGCCGGTCGCCCAGATCTGCGATTTGAAGCCTTCGCAATGGACGGGGGCGAGGGGTATGTCAAGTTCTCCCCGCATATCGTCAAGCACGCCCTCCAAGTCCTCACCGATTACGCCGCTTACGCAGGAGGCACCGATAAAGATGGCTTTCGGGTGATAGCGGTTATAGGTTTCGCGGATAACGTCTTTCAGGTTTTCCGTAGAGCCGAAGACGGTGTCGGCTTCGGTCATGTCGGTGCAGGTATAGGCAAAGTGCGAACGGTCTTTGCCGAGTGCGGTTGCCAGCAGGTTGAAGTTGCTGGATATGCCGATGGCGGTAGCCGCACATCCCGAAGGCCCGTGATGGACGATGGCGGCATCGTTGATGCCGGACAACTGTCCCAAGGCACAGGTTGAATTACACATTGACGCCTGACTGAAGCACCGCTTCCTTTCTTCCGGGCAACCGCTGCATGAGACTTGCTGCCCCATGTCTTGCAGTGTGCCGGAATAGCCTGTGATAGAACCCAGTCGGGATTCGCGCGAGGCGCATTGTTTACTGTGAATGTCTATTGCCATTTGCTTATGAGGTATTTATTTGTCCTAAAAGAGAGCAAAACTACACCCTTATTGTCCTGTCGGAAATACCACAAATGCGGTATTTTCATTTGACCTGCGTAGCATCAGCTGATAAGTATAAGCGACACAGTGTCACACAGCCAGCGGTGTGGAG
>LBCX01000387.1 GCA_001657575.1 Bacteroidales bacterium Barb4 | reverse complement strand
ATGGAAGTGAATATGCAACGCCAGACGGAATAACATTGATTAAAAAGTATGTAAAAGAACTCGAAAAAGAAAGAGGAAAATGCGAATGGCTTGATGAAATAGAAAAAAGATACGATATTCAAATATCAAGATATGAAATCTTTTCAGAAGACTAAATAAAACGAAACAAGATGACAACCGAATTAAGAAACAAATTAGTTATAGAATTGACACATGCAGCGGAAACTTTCGCCGGTATCAACGATTATATGGAAGGCAGAAAGGAAGTAGAGAGTGCCGTGTTTGACAAGTTAAGGGAAGTTATCAAAGATGCGATGCTTTCAAGGATTGAAGATAATCTCCATGTGATGGATATGTATATTGAGATGTTGGACAGAAAAACCCGTAAAACCATGACGCATGAAGGGTGTATAGAATATTGTCGTGGATATAACGATGCGACTTCCGAGGCGACCGAGCGCGCAAAAACATGTAAAAAATATATGTCTGATATTATTGACAGGGTATTTGCTAATTTATAAATGAAATGAAATCAGTATTGAGCCTTTTCGACGGAATGTCGTGTCTCCAAATCGCCTTTAAGGAGCTTGGAATTATCCCCGAACGCTATTTTAGCAGCGAGATTGACAAACATGCCATTAAGCAGACGCAATTAAACTTTCCAGACACCATTCAGTTGGGGGATATTAACGGGTGGCGTAATTGGGATATGGATTGGGATTCAATTGATTTTATCGGCGGCGGATTTCCATGTCAAAGTTTCAGTATCGCCGGCAAGAGATTAGCCTTTGACGACCCCAGAGGGAAGCTATTCTTCACGCTTGTCGATATACTCAATCATGTTAGAGGGTCTTAATCCAGATGTAAAGTTCCTGTTTGAAAACGTGTGCATGAAAAAGGAATATCTGGGCGTAATATCCGAATTGATTGATGTCTATCCGGTATGTATCAATTCTGCCCTCGTTTCCGCTCAAAATCGCAAACGGATGTATTGGTCGAACATACGGACAAAAAATAGCGGATTGTTTGGAGATGTAATTACGAATATTCCACAACCGGACGACAGACATATTTATTTGAACAATTATAAAATTAAAAGTGATGGAAATTATCGGAAAAATCGTAGTGGTACTTCCTGTCCAGACAGGCGCAAACAAGTCGGGCAAAGCGTGGAGCAAGCAGGTGTACGTCCTCGAAGAAACTGACGCCCGTTACCCTCAAAAGGTAGTCTTTGAACTTTTCGGCGAACAGCGCATCAAGGATGCCGACTTGCACATTGATGAAGTGGTTAAGCTGTACTTCTCAATCGACGGGTCGGAATACAATGGGAAATGGTACTCGAAAAACAATGGATTTCGCGTAGAAAAACAATAACACAAACAGAATTGGCTTACAGAGTGCATCTATGAACGGGTACGAATTACAACACAATTTGATAGAAACACGCCAGAAATGGAGTTTTACTGCCGTAGAACAGGCACTTTACCATGATTTGGTGATGATGTCTAATCGGAGCGGTAACGCGCAGAATTTTAGCGTCTCAAACGCAGAATTGATGTTTAACCTGAACATAACAAAAGACACTTTGATAAAATCAAGAAATTCACTTGTAAAGAGCGGTATATTAAACTATCAGCAAGGCGATTCCAACGGAAATAAAAGATCGTTTGGCAGATACAGAATAAACGATTTGCGGTCGAAAATTTCGACCGCAAACACTACCGCAAACACTACCGCAAACACTACCGCAAACACTACCGAAAACACTACCCTTAATATAACTAAAACTAAAACAGAAGAAACAATCCCTAGCGGGATTGTAAAGAAAACGGCTGACGCCGTTTCGCCCACACCCACACTTTCCGATGACCTGTTGAAATTCAATGCCTGGCTAAGCGATAACTGCCCCTTATGTGCCAAACACTTCAAATCCATGACGGATGAGGAGCTTAAAAAGCTGATAACGAGCTACGGAAAACAGGAAGTTGCGGAAATAATCGAGCAAATCGAGAATAAGCCAAAG
>LBCX01000386.1 GCA_001657575.1 Bacteroidales bacterium Barb4 | reverse complement strand
AACTCCAGGCATGCCGCTTTCAATGCTTTCGCCTGTTTCCCGCTTGTGACCGGCCTGTTTTCCAATGATTTACTCTTGACCCTTTCACTCTGCAATTTCAATTTTACAACCTTCAATTTCTCTGTTAACTGTTCTTCCTTACTCTTCATAATTCTTTGTGCCTTAAATGAATAATGACACAAGGATAATGATTTTATTGACAGGCGGATTACTGATTTTGGACACTCTACCCGAAGGGGTACGGGACGACTACTAATTTTTATCACATAATATACGCAGAGACGCAAAATCTTGCGTCTCTGCCGTTTGCGTCTTATCGCATGTTCCCCTGTTTATCCCTTTATTCCTTTACAACAAACTTTGTGACCTGCTTCCCTTTTCCGCCGGCGGCATTCAGTATATAGATGCCTGCGGGTAATGGCGCGGGATATTCGGTATCGCCTGCCTTGAATTGCAGCAACAGCCGCCCGTCAATCGCATGAACCGAGATGAGGGAACCCCCCGGATTGACAAGATGCAATGCCCCGTCTGCATGGTAAGCCCCTGCCTCTTCTCCTGCAGGGAGAACCTCATAGCCCGTGCCGTCTGCTTCAAAGTGTGCCTTATAATCTACGAAAGCTGTGTCTGACAATATAAAACTGAATGAACTTTCAGTGGAAAACGGTATGTCAAGGCTGTCGCCCGCCGTCCATTCCGTAAAACAGTAACCCGAATCGGCAACAGCCGTCAGCGTCGCCTGCTCTCCGTGGTCATAAAACTGTCTGTTCCCCGTTACATGTCCGCCTGCTGTCGAAGTAACGTTCACAATGTATTTATAAGAAACATACTGCGCATAAACAGTCGTATCTCCTTTTACAACAAACGTATAAGGATTAGCCGTCGAAAGGCTTGCACCCTTCGCGTCTGTCCACTGTACAAAATAATAGCCTTTGTCTGCGATTAAATCCGCTCGCACCGTCGCCACCGTATTATACGCATATTCACCGCCGCCCGACGTTACGCTATCATGCTCGGCAACCACATTCACTTGATAATTGTTTGCTGCAAAATCTGCCTGCACCTTCGTCTCTTTTGTAACGACAAACGTATAAGGATTAGCTGTGGAAAAAGTATCGCCGCCTGCATTCGTCCACTGTACAAAGTGATACCCCGTATCGGCAACCGCCTCTATCTCCGCCTCCGTATTATGCACATACATACCCGCACCCGCCGGCTTTATCGAACCGTTTTCGCCGGCAGACAAACTCACCTGATAACTGCTTATGGCAAAATGCGCCAGAAGAAACGTGTCGCTTTTCACAACAACCGTATAGGGATTGCTGGCAGAAAGGCTGTCGCCCTTGATATTTGTCCACTTTGCAAGATGATAACCGTAAACGGGCTCAGCCGTCAGCGTCATCTCCTTGCCGTAGCCGGCATAACCATTGTTTGTTCTTCCTTTTGTCAAATCACTTGACTCTGCTAAAACAGCATACTGATTGGATTTTATGGAGAGCCCTTGCCATTTCATATCCGTGGCATCGCTTTTCCATCCGTACTTTTCTTCGGATCCTATCGGTATATGAATACGGCAGGACGTTGTCGGCACGCCCGCAAAAGCATCTTCAGCAATGAATATTCCATCCGGATTGTCCCATTCAAGATGGATGTCTTGTAATTTCGTACAATTCTCAAAAGCCATTGTGCCGATATCTTTTGCACTGTTCGGGATAGCTACGGAAGTAAGGGAAGAACAATTCTGGAAGGCGCGATTTCCGATATGTATTACTCCCTCTTTTATAAGAACGGACTTGAGGGATGTACATGCCGCAAAAACAGCTTCAGCAAAATGTTTTATACTGCCCGGAATGGTGACGGAAGTTAGGGAGCTGCCATAAAAAGCCCAATCTCCGATATTTGTTACACTGTTTGGGATGGTTACGGAGCCAATCCATTTATTCCCGTAAAAAGCCGATTGCGCAATTCCTGTTACAGTATAGCGATTTGAGAAGTATGGAAAATCCGACGGAATGTCAAGTTTGGAACCTT
>LBCX01000093.1 GCA_001657575.1 Bacteroidales bacterium Barb4 | reverse complement strand
GTTTGTTCTTGTTGCAAGGAGTTTTTCTTAAATTATTTACTATTAAAAAAGTATGAAAAATCAAACAATCTTAAATGCAGGGAGGAGTATGCGGTTATTCGCTTTCCTTCTTCTTTTTGTGGCGAGTGCGCCGGTTATTTATGCTGTGGGTGCGCCGGCAAGTGCGCAACAGCAGACGAAAACGGTTACAGGTGTTATAATTGATGAATATGGCGATCCGCTGTTAGGCGTGAATGTTTCCGTTAAGGGGCAGGCTATCGGGACGACTACGGACATGGACGGGCATTTCAGTCTGGCAGTTCCGAGCGGGAATATTTCCCTTACCATTTCTTATATCGGGTTTCTTACGCAGCATGTGAGTCCTGCTGAGAATATGCGTATTGTTTTGAAGGAAGATACGCAGAATCTGGATGAGATTGTGGTTGTAGGGTATGGTGTTCAGCGGAAGAGCGACCTTACGGGGTCTATTTCCAAGGTGGATGCGGATGATTTCAAGAATACGCCGGTGCAGGGGATTGAATCGGCTTTGCAGGGGCGTGCCGCTGGTGTGACGGTTACGTCTATAAGCGGTGCGCCCGGTTCGGGGACGGCAGTGCGCGTGCGCGGGGTCGGCTCGGTGAATGATGCGAATGATCCGCTGTATGTTGTGGACGGTATTCCGGTAAGCGACATCAACTATTTGAATCCCTCTGATATTTCATCCATTGAGATATTAAAGGATGCTTCGGCAACGGCTATTTACGGCTCGCGTGCATCAAACGGGGTGGTGCTGGTGACTACCTTGCGGGGAAACTCCGAAGGGGAAGCGTTCCGCACGATGGTGAAGTTTGATATGTACTACGGGGTGCAGAGTGCCATGAACCAGCCGAAGATGCAGGATGCTACCGGTTTTGCCACAGCAAGACGGCTTGCCTACATTAATGCCGGTGAACTGGAAAAGTTGGAATCCGAATTCCAGTCAAGCAACTTCGACAACTATTTGAACAATGTTGTGGCGAAGATTACGGGAAGTACCGCCGGTACCAACTGGTGGGATGAATCCTTTCAAACCGGTTCAATACAAAACTACAATGCAAGCGTAAGCGGCGGGAACAAGAAAATATCCTACCTGACCAGCGCGAGCTACTTCAAGAACGAGGGTATCATCAAGTTCTCCAACTTCGACCGTCTTACGCTGCGTTCCAATGTGGATTTCAATATCACCGACCGCGTGAAGTTAAGTTCCAACCTGAGTGCCACGCACACGACCCGTCACACGGTGTTGGAAAACAACCTGGAAGACGGTGTCGTATTCGGTGCCATCACCTACGACCCGACGGCTCCAGTTTTCCGGCACGGCTATGTAGGTCTCTCCGGCTGGGAAGGTGCCTTGCAGGGTTATGACCCGAACGATCCCGTTTCATGGTTTGGCAACAGCGAGCACTCCAACAAGGAGCAACCCTATGCGGTGGCTTACCGTCAGGGGAAATTCCGTGAAAACACGATGCTGAAAGTGGTAGGAAACTTCGTGCTGGACGTTAAGATTATGCCTTGGCTTATCTTCAAGAGCAACCTCGGTTTGGATAATCTGAACCGCATAGCGGATGAGTTTTATCCTTCCTATTATATAGCTCCGGAAGCAAAGGAAGACAACAACCGCGTGTATAAACAGCATACTCAATACCTGAACTGGGTATGGGAAAACACGATCAGCGGCACGAAGAAATTCGGCAACCACAGCCTTTCCGCCGTAGCCGGTATGACAATGGAAAGCTGGGACTGGACGCAGTTCCGCGGTGAAAAGCAGGGTACGCCCAATAATAACGCTGACCAATGGGTGCTCAGTGCGGCAACATTCAACCCGACCGCCGAAGGCGAACAACGGCACTCGGCGATGATGTCTTATCTGGGACGTGTCAATTACGGCTTTGCCGACCGCTACCTGATTACGGCTTCGGTACGTGCCGACGGCTCTTCCAAGTTCCGCAAGGAAAACCGCTGGGCTACCTTCCCTTCCGCCTCTGTCGGATGGCGTTTGTCGCAGGAAGGTTTCTTCCAAGACTGGGAACAAAAGGTTATCTCCAACGTAAAGGTGAGAGCCGGCTGGGGACAGATTGGTAACCAGATGGGATTGGGCAACAGCGACTATATGACTACAATCACCGGAGGCGACGACAAGAAATATCTCTTCGGTTCCAACAAGAACCAAAAGACCGGTTATTCGCCCGACCGCATCGGAAATCCAAACATCCAATGGGAAACATCCGAACAGCTAAACTTCGGGGCTGACTTGGGCTTTTTCGACAATCACCTGACCGCCGGCATTGACTATTTCCGGAAGGATACCCGCGATATGCTTGTGCAGGTTCCGTTGCCCTCCTATTTGGGCTATCAGAACGACCCGTGGGTAAACCAGGGGCAGGTGCGCAACTCAGGGGTTGAAGTGCAGTTGGACTGGCAGGATAAGGTACGGGATATTACCTACGGCATCTCCGGAAACCTGACCACGATGAAGAACGAAGTGATCAGCTTGGGCGGCGGTCGCCCCATACCGGGCGGTAACGAGCGTCCGGGCGACGTAACGCTTACCAAAGAAGGCTGGGCTATCGGCTCTTTCTACGGATGGCAAGTGGACGGTGTATTCCAAGATCAGAAACAAATAGACAACTCACACATGAAAAACCTCAATCCGCGTCCGGGAGATTTTATTTTCAAGGATACTGACGGTAACGGCAAACTGGACGATGACGACCGTGTAAATCTGGGAAGCCCGCTGCCCAAAGTAGCTTATGGTCTGAACCTGAATGCAGCCTATAAGGGCATTGACCTGACGCTGTTCTTCCAAGGACAAGCCGGCAACAAAATCTTCCGTATGTTCAAATATTATACGCACCGGAAAGACGGCTATTTCAACACTTATTCCGATTTGGTCGAACAGTCTTGGCGTGCGCCGGGCACATTGGGAACCAACGACCCGGGCGTTGCCTCCAATACGGAATTTGCATTTAATACGTCAACAGCTCTGAACATGCAGATATCCGACTATTATGTAGAGGACGGCTCTTACCTGCGCCTGAAGAACATACAATTGGGTTACACTTTACCGAAGAAATTGCTGTCTCCGCTGAATATCACCAATCTGCGTATATACACCAGCATACAGAACCTCTTCACCATTACCAAGTACAAAGGTTTGGAACCTGAATTGGGCGGCAATGACAACGGCAATCCGACCGACTTCGGTATTGACCGCTCCACGTATCCGCAAGCAAGAACAGTCATGTTTGGTTTGGGTCTTACCCTTTAATGTTTAATAAATAAAACATATCCGTTATGAAAAAGTACTATTATATATTGCTGACCATGTCTGCCCTGCTGTTTACAGGATGCGGCGATGAATTTTTGGACAAACCGCCTTACGGTATCCTGACGAACGAGAACTATTATCAGACGGAAGGGGATGCCTTCACGGCACTGACGGCTGTATATAGCCAGTTCGCTGGCGAAGGGGATGAATTGCAGTTCAATGCCTTTGAATTTGGCGACATGGCTGCCGACGATGCCTGGAAAGGCGGGGAAACGGACGGCGACCGTCCCTTTGTAACCGATGTGGCATTCTATCGTGCCGTGTCCAACAATCAGATTATCCAGAAATACTGGGTGGAAAACTATCGCGGTATCTTCCGTGCCAACACGCTGTTAGACCGTCTGCCGGATATTCCCTTCAACGATGAGAACCTCAAGAAGCGTTATACGGCGGAAGCCCGTGTGCTGAGGGCTTTTTTCTACACGATTTTAACGGGTGTCTATGGGGAAGTCCCTTTGGTAACACATGCGGTGGACTTTATGAGCGAGGATGTGATTATTTCCCGTTCTTCACGGGAAGACATTCACAGCTTCCTCCGGAAAGAACTGACTGAAGCTGCTGCCGATCTGCCCGCAGGAAATGCTACGACAAAGGATATTGACTGGGGACAGGTGACGCAAGGGGCTGCCTACGGACTCTTAGCCCGTGTCGAACTGTTCTTCAATGCCTATCCGGAAGCTGCTGCTGCAGCCAAGAAAGTGATTGACTCAGGGGTCTATGAACTGGAACCGAACTACGGTATGCTTTTCATCAACAACGATTATGTCAGCAAAGAATCCATTCTTGAAATGCTTCATGCCAATACAGGCGGCAAGGGCGACGACTCCATTCTGGCTACCTATTACCGCAGTCGCGGCGTAGGCGGTTGGGGTTTCCTCTGCCCGACAAAGGATTTGGTGGATGAGTTTGAAATAGGCGACCCGCGTTTGCTCTACACGATTACGGAAACGGGCGATAAGTTTTCGGCAAAAGACGGAACCATTGAGTCTAAAAGCGGGAGCGATGTCGTAGGGCAGGATCATAGAGGTTATGCCAGCGGCGAAGGCTTTCATTCCCGTAAAATGTTTATCCCCGCTCCCCGCCGTGCCGACCGCAATGCGATGGACGTAAACATTAAATCCATCCGTTATGCCGATGTATTATTAATGTATGCGGAAGGATTGATTGAAAGCAACGGCGACAAAACGGAAGCCTGCAAGTATATCAATATGGTAAGAGACCGCGCCCGCAAGACTCCCAAGTTCGACTTGGAGGCATACGGCGACACGGATGCGGACAAGAAAGCCTCCCGTGTACGGCAGATAGCCGATGTGGATATTCCCGATGTCACACCAAACAGTGATTACGATGTTTTGCGTGCCGCCGTGCGCCACGAACGCCGTGTGGAACTTGCCACGGAAAGCCACCGCCTCTACGACCTCCGCCGTTGGGAACCTGAATACATGAAAAACCGTATTGAAAAGGCGCGGAGCTTCACCGTACCCGGCGATTGGCAGAACCGTCTGAAAGCCTTCCCCATCCCGCAACGGGAAATTGACCGCACAAACGGGGCATACGAGCAGAACAAGGGCTGGTAGTATCCCGCGGGCTGTATCAAAAGCCCCTCAAACAAATAGAGGCTGCCTTTCGGGCAGCCTCTGTTTGTTTAACTATACCGCCATCACCATTAACCCCACATTCCGCTGCGCTTCATGTGGAGCTGAAATCTCTTGCCCCTTCGGGGTGTCTGCGTACCATACTAACTTTCTTCAATAGCCAAAACTCCCCCCGCCGAGGAACTCCCGCAGGAGGGAGGTGCGGGGCAAATCCCTTTCACAGATATGGTTGAAATAGCGCAGGAAGCGCAGCAGGCGGTCGGCTTCGGCGTATGCCGGCTCGTTCTCCTGCACTTCCTGCAAGATGGGTTCGGCGAAGGAACGCAGGGCGGCAAGCTCGTAGAGCATGGCACTGTTGAACAGGACGTCGGCATTCTCCTGATAGGGGAATATCCATTTGTCCTCGCCGCGGCGGACACTGTGCCAGCGGGAGATGGTCGCCTGAGCAGAGTAGCCGCGGAAGCGGTAGTCGCGGATGATGCGGCGGAGCAGGCGGTTGTCGGTCGTGGGTATCCGGTTGTGATTGTCCAATGAGATGGAGGTGAGGGCGGATACATAGACGCGGTATTTGAAGGAGTCGCTGATGAAGGCGGTCAGTTCGGGGTTCAGGGCGTGGATGCCTTCGAGCATGAGAACGGAGTTCGCTTTCAGTTTGAGTTTGTTGCCCTTGTATTGGCGGTGACCCGTTTCAAAGCTGAAAGAGGGGAGGCTGATTTCCCCGCCGGCGAGGAGTTGCTTGAGGTCGCTGTTGAAAAGGGGGAGGTCGAGGGAGTAGAGCGATTCAAAGTCGTATTCGCCGTACTTGTCGCGGGGCGTGTCTTCGCGTTCTACAAAGTAATCATCAAGGGATATGCCGACAGGGTGGATGAGGTTGGTGAGTAGCTGGATGCCCAGCCGCTTGCAGAAGGTCGTCTTTCCCGAAGAAGAGGGACCGGAGATGAGGACGAGGCGTACACCGTCCCGATAGCGGCGGGCTATTTCGCCGGCGATATGTGCCGTTTGTTTCTCCTGCACGGCTTCGGACACCATGATGACTTCGCTGCTCCTGCCCTGCCGGACAGCAAAGTTCAAATCGGCTACATTGTTAAGCCCCAACATTCGCTGCAAGGTTTGATGTTCCTTGTAGGCATCAAACATTTTCTGCTGGAGAATGACCGGTGCCAATTCCGACGGGTTCGCTTTCTGCGGCACGCGGAGCAGGATGCCGTCGGCGTATGGGACGAGGTCAAACAGCTGGACGTAGCCTGTCGAAGGGGTCAGGCAGCCGTAGAAGAAATCGATGTACCCGTCCAAGTCATAGAAGGAGGTGTAATTCATTCCCGCCGTTTCAATCAGACGGGCTTTATCTTCCATGCCCTGCTGGCGAAACAGTTCCGCCGCCTCCGTTGTATGAAGTGTATGGGGCAGAAAAGGGCTGTCGACATCAATGATTTCCTGCATACGCTGTTTGATGCGGTCGATGGTCTGACGGTCGAAAGGCTTCCCTTCTATCACACAATAATAGCCGTTGGAAACGGCATGTTTCAGACAGACCGTTGCCGACGGCAGTATCTCGCTCGTCGCTTTGGAAAAGATATGGCAGAGCGAACGGACATAGGTGCGGATGCCGGACGACTGTGTTAAATCGATAAACTCCACATCCTTCGGCTTCCAGCAGCGGAAGGCAAGGCTTTCCGTCTTGTTGTTCACATGTGCGTTCATCGGCGTACAGGCAAGCGGGGAGCCGACCGCCTTGTATATCTCCGTCAGGGAAGAGCCGGCGGGTACATCAACGTGCACATGGTTATTTCTACAGAAAATCGTAATGGTATCCGGCATAATTGTACTTTTTAGAGGAGTCCAAACTCCTGTTTCTTTTTCAACGCTTTAACTGATTTTGCATTGACGGGTGAAACAATACTTTTACCCAAATCAGCTTCAATCTCTTTCCGGGTATGCCCTACTATTTTTCCTCCCCGTGCGGCAACTTGGCGATTCTCTTCTTTCGTTTTCGGCTTGTGTTCTTTGGATATTTCCGTAGTGGTAGCTTCGGCAAGCGTATTAAGAGCCAACTCCAGATTCGTCATATTGTCCCTGAGACTTTCTGTTTTCAACTCTTTCAACTGCCTGTACTGTTTGGTCGTTAATCCCGACCACGAAGAAGTTATAATATCGGTCAGTGTGGCAAATTCCTGTCCTTTTTGCACACCGCGCCGTTCCCATTCGTCCGTTAATTCTTTGCGTACTTCAATAGATTTCAGCCGTTGATTAATCCATTTGTCGGAATATCCTTTCCGATGATAATATTCAAGCACACGGTCAATGCCGCGTTCCGGATCATCCATTTCTTCCAAACGTTCGCGGGCAATTTCCGCCAGCCACCTTTTGAAAGGCTCCGCTTTAGGCGAAGGGACAGATTGAATAAGCCGGAAAAGCTGCTCCACATCAGCCACATCCGTCATTCGCATCTTACCGTCATGGGCGAGCATCTTCAACCCGTTACAATTTGTAACGGTTTCATTTCCTTCTGCACGAAGCCTGTTTTTCAACACCCTCCAATATACTTGTGGGTTAGGGCTTTCAGTTAGAACTTCAATAACATCCACTATGGATATATACCATTTCTCCTGCTCGCCGTCCCAAACCGAGCGAACTTTTTTATCTTCAAACAGTTTGATGGAATTTGCTGTTGTCATGTTGTTATTGTGCCTTTTATAAGTACTTTCGGCGCGCAAAAATAGATAATATAATGAAACTCGCACAACACCCTTTCCCGTTCTCCTTTCTTTTGCCCGCGTTATTCCTCTTTACCGCCTGTGAAAAAGGCAAACTCGAAGAAGAAGCCCCCGCCGAAAACGAATGGATTTACAACACTATGGAACAGCATTACCTGTGGTACGATGACATCCCCGACAGGAAACAGCTTGATTTCAAACTTTCCCCCCAACAGTTCTTCGCCTCTCTGCTATCGGAAAAAGACGGCAACGAGGATGCACACGGACGCCGTCACGTATTTTCCTATATCGAAAGGAAACCGCTTGCTACCAAGGCACTGTCCGAAACATCGCCTGTCTATGGCTTTGAATACGCCGTTTTCAGCGTGGAACATTCAGGCACCTACTATGCCGAAGTCCTGTACGTCCTCCCCGATTCCCCCGCCGAAGAAGCCGGACTGAAAAGGGGCGACTGGATTACCGGCATCGGCGAAAACCGTATCAGCCTGACCGACTACATAAGCTTGGGTACAGGCAACGGCGTCACCTATCAACTGTCAAGATACGACCCCCAGCGAGGATTGGTAAACAACGGTTCTGTCGATATACCCCCCGCACGTTTAGTAAGAGACTATCCCATACTCAAAGACACCGTTCTACACATCGGCGGAAAGGCTGTCGGCTACCTCATGTACAACACCTTCACCTCCGGCCCCGGCAACAGGGACGAAACCTACGACGAGCAACTCAAGGAGGCTTTCCGCCGCTTCAAGACGGCACAGGTGACAGACTTTGTCCTTGACATGCGTTACAACGGCGGCGGTCTCCTCAATAGTGCCCGTCTGCTGGCTTCCATGCTGGCACCGTCGGACGTTTTCGGGAAAGTATTTACCCGCATGGTCTTCAACGATAAGAACCGCTGGCAAGATCATACCACGTCATTCTTCAACGCCGTCGCCATGTCAAGCTATAACCTGAACCTCAGCCGGCTTTACGTGCTGACCGGCACTTCAACCGCTTCTTCCTCCGAAGCCGTCATCAACGGACTCATACCTTATATAGGAAGGGAAAACATGACCCTGATTGGCGAAAGAACCATCGGCAAGACCGTCGGCTCAAACACTTTCGGCGAAGATAACGACTACGGCTGGCTGCTCCACCCCATCACCCTGCGCATCAGCAATGCCGACGAACAATCCGATTATACCAAAGGCTTTGCACCCGACATCGAAATGGAAGAACTCATTCCCGGACAGATTCTCTATCCTTTCGGCGACCCGCAGGAACTGCTCCTCTCCTGTGCCCTGCAAGAGATAACGGGGCAGACGGCCCTCCGCAGTGCAGAAAGTGCACCTGCACCTTCGCTGCTTCCGCCGCTTCGCCTCGTCGGTTTATCCATTGAAAACAAATGACACTTTAGCCTGTTATGAAGAAAATCAATGTCACTACCGGCGCACTGCTCCTGTACCTGATTGTCATGAGCGTGATAGGTTATCCGGGCGGGGAGGGTCATCCCGAAAAGGACTTTACCACGTATTTCTGTATGATTGGTGCAACTCTGGCGGCTGTCTTCCTGTTGCGTTTCCTGCAAATAAAACGTTTGAGGATGAGAGAAAAGCAACGGAACGACAAGAATTGACAGAGCGGACATTATTTCCCCATTTTTCCTTTGTCCGTTTATTTTTTTTACGGACTTTCGCGCCGTCAAAATAAAGGTATCACCATAGTTCCTGCTGGGCTATGGTGTTTTTTATGACCATAGTTCCTGCTGGACTATGGTCATTTTTTTATTCCTATCTTGTTGTTTTATGCGGTTTTACGCCTGTATGGGTCGGCGTTTCCTTGTATTGCCCAACACACCCCTAACAGGGTTTGAAACCCTGTTAGGGGTTCTCTGCAAGCATAAAAGTATCATAGTTCAGCAGGAACTATGGTTGGAACAGCTTCCCGATTAAAAACAGGAGTAAAATAGTGATTTATAAATTCATAGTATTAATTAAAAAAATGTTTGTTATGAAGAAATTAGTGAGTTTTTTGATTTTGTGTGTATGCGTGCTGCCTCTTGCGGCACAGGATGTTGTTGTAAAAAACAAGCCAACAACCGTGTTTGAATTTGAGGCGGAAGCAAGCGGAAGCTATTATTTAGGTGTATGTGCGTCGCCGCTATTGTACCCCGACGGGAATTATTCATCGTTTGATGTTTTTGTAAACGGAAAAAAAACGTCAGAGCAAGTTACGTTCACAAAAGGAGACTGGCAGGTAATTGTGTTCCCGGAAAAGGTGAATGTAGAAAGGGGACTGAACACGATTTCCTTTTCCTCAGCAAGAAGGGAAAAAGAAGAAATTCCGGCAATAGAATTTATCAAGTTGTCTCTGGATGCCGCCAAACTGTCAGTCGATTATTTGCTTTCCTCCTCGGAAAAGCCTGATGGTTATTTAGTGACTGCGAAAGCAAATTCTTCAGACCCGGCTGACAAAGGAGAGCAAACAAGCGACTCTTTAAGTATCGGGGCTTCTCAGCCGCAGGCAGATCCGG
>LBCX01000385.1 GCA_001657575.1 Bacteroidales bacterium Barb4 | reverse complement strand
ACGGAGATATGCGGGCCGCATCCTGCGGGAAATGTCGGCGTGCAGATTAACCGTATCAAGCCGGTCAACAAGGGCGAGGTTGTGTGGACGGTCGGTGCCGAAGATGTGATACTGATCGGGCGGCTGTTTACGAGAGGGATAGCCGACTTCACGCGTCTGGTGGCTGTGACAGGCTCTGAAAGCAGCGAGACGGGCTATGTGAAGGCGATTGTCGGATGTACGATACAGAGTCTGCTGGACGGGCGGGTGCCGGAGGCCGGTTACCTCAACGGCTTTCAGGGCATGAAAAGCGTGCGCATTGTCAGCGGCAATGTATTGTCGGGGACGAAGGTGTCGAGGAACGGCTATCTGATGGCGTATGACAATCAGATTACCGTACTGCCGGAAGGCGACGACGTGCACGAGTTCTTCGGCTGGGTGACGCCGGGCTTCGGCAAGTTCAGCGTGAGCCGCACCTTCCTGACGTGGCTGGAAAGCAAGAAGAAGGAATACGTGATTGATGCCCGTATCCGCGGCGGAAAACGCGCCATCATCATGTCGAATGAATACGACAAGGTTTTCCCGATGGATATTTATCCCGAATATCTGCTGAAAGCCATTATCGCCTTTGATATAGACAAAATGGAGAACTTGGGCATCTACGAAGTAGCCCCCGAAGATTTCGCCCTCTGCGAATTTGCCGATACTTCCAAAATAGAGATACAGCAAATCGTGCGCAACGGCTTGAACCTGCTGTACAAAGAGATGAATTGATACGGGTTTTACCACGGAGGCACGGAGAACACGGAGAAATATATTATTAAGTACGTGATGCAAATTAGTTTATATAATATCTCATATTGCGCAGCCGTCCCGAAGGGACGGGAGATTTCAGCCCCACATGCAGCGAAGCGGAATGTGGGGTTAAAAGAGCAATTACCGATAAGTTCTGAAAGAACGACCGGATATTATAGCTTGCCTTTTGTATCGCCCTTTCAGTACTTTCCTGACAGCGTTATCCGTAACCCCACATTCCGCTGCGCTACATGTGGGGCTGAAATCTCCTGTCCCTTTGGGACGACTGCGCTCTGTGTTCTCCGTGTCTCTGTGGTGAGAAAAGAATATTAACATTAAATACAAATAAAATTGAAAGCGTTAAGGAATTATCTTGACAAGATTAAGCCCAATTTTGAGGAAGGCGGAAAGTTGTCTGTGTTCCGTTCCGTATTTGAAGGCTTTGAAACGTTCTTGTTTGTATCAAACGAGACTTCAAAATCGGGCGTGCATATCCACGACAGCATGGACGCGAAGCGGACGATGACGGCTGTCATCATCGCTTTGGTGCCTGCCCTGCTTTTCGGTATGTACAATGTCGGCTATCAGCAGAATCTGGCTGTCGGAGCGGATCCGGGCTTTCTGATGACGTTCGTGTTCGGCTTTTTGACGGTGCTACCGCAGCTGGTGGTGTCGTATGGCGTGGGACTGGGCATTGAGTTTGCCGTCGCGCAGGTGAAGCGCGAAGAGATTCAGGAAGGTTTTTTGGTGTCGGGGATACTGATACCGATGATTGTGCCGGTGGATACGCCGCTGTGGATGATTGCCGTGGCTACGGCTTTTGCGGTTGTCTTTGCCAAGGAAGTATTCGGCGGGACGGGGTATAATATATTTAATGTGGCGTTGGTGACGCGCGCGTTTCTGTTCTTTGCCTATCCGGCGGCGATGTCGGGCGACAAGGTGTTTGTTCATACCGGCGATACGTTCGGTCTGGGCGGTGGACAGGTAGTGGACGGTTTTTCCGGTGCCACGCCGCTGGGGCAGATTGGTATTGCTCCCAACGAGTTGATCGGCTCGTTTCAGGTGACGGACGTGCTGGGGCATCCGCTGACTACCTGCGATTTCTTTCTGGGATTAATTCCCGGCTCTATCGGCGAAACGTCCGTGCTGGCTATCCTTATCGGGGCGTTGATATTGCTTTACACGGGCGTGGCAAGCTGGAAGACGATGTTTTCCGTCTTTATCGGCGGCGGCGTGATGGCGGCTTTGTTTAATTTGGCAA
>LBCX01000092.1 GCA_001657575.1 Bacteroidales bacterium Barb4 | reverse complement strand
CGTCAGTGAGACGAAGCCTTCCGTCAGTGTGACGGATATACCCGTCAGAAAGGAGTAAGTGCTATGCCACTTAAAACAGCGTTTTCAGGCATGGGTCGGGGTCACAAACAAGGGGTTTTTGACCGTTGCAAAGAGGAGCATGGCTTCGTCAAAGAGGATTAAGGCTTCGTCAGCGAGACTCACGGCTTCGTCAGCGAGGCGCAATGCTTCGTCAATGAGCGTATGACTCTCGTCTCTAAAGAATGAAAATGGGATGTGGAGAACATGCCAAAGTGCGTAGTTCCATTAGAACTCTGCCGCGCAAATATACAATAAATAACCATTTCCCAAATTATTGTAAATAATCCATCCCCATCAGGAACTCCCCTCAACACACATTCATCACTGAAAATCAACCTATCCATGCTATTCTTCCATAATTAAACTCACAATAGTTCTAATGGGACTTTGGTAAGTAGTATCAATTATTTAATTAAAAAACAGATTATGCGAAGAAAGATCAAACGAGTGAGTGCATGGCTTTTGGTTGCGGCGGTTTGTTTTACCGGTCAGGCGTTGGCGGCAGGTAATACGACGGCAGGCAACGGGAAAGGCGAGATGTCCCAGCAGCAAAGAGTGCTGACGGGGACGGTTAGTGATGCTTTGGGCACTGTTGCCGGAGCATCTGTTGTTGTGAAGGGGACTGCACGCGGTACTATTTCCGACATGGAGGGTAATTTCTCTCTGGAGGTTGCCGACGGTCAGACGGTTGTGGTTTCCTTTATCGGATATATTACGCAGGAGATCAAGGTGAACAGCCAGCGTGTGTTGAATGTTACGCTTACGGAAGATTCGCAGGCATTGGAAGAGGTGGTTGTTACGGCTTTGGGTATCAAGAAAGATGCCAAGAAGCTGGGGTATGCCATCAGTACAATCAATTCGGGCGAACTTGTGAAGACGGGGACGCCGAACTTTGCCACTTCCTTATATGGCAAGGCTTCGGGGGTTCGCATACAGGCGGCTCCCGGAGGGAGTACTTCTGCGGTATCCATTAATGTGCGCGGTTTGAGTTCCATTACGGGTAACAACCAGCCGCTGGTAATCATTGACGGTGTGCCTGTGCGGAACGGCAATGCCAATCAGGACGGGTATTGGACAGACCAGCGCATTCAGAGTAATGGTTTGGTGGACATCAATCCCGAAGATATTGAAAGCCTTTCCATTTTGAAAGGGGCTTCTGCTTCTGCCTTGTACGGCTCGGAAGCTGCAAACGGGGTTATTATGATTACAAGTAAAAGCGGAAAGGGGAGCCATGGGTTGGGAGTTGATTTCAACATGTCCCTGACGGCTGATTATCTGGCTTACATGCCGGAGATGCAAACGATATTCGGCCCCGGTGCTTACACTATGGGGCGCAATACGCCATACGAGAAAGACAATGGTGGCTTTTATGAAAGACTATACAACGGACAAAATTATAAGAGTATTCGTGCGACAACCCAGCAGTTCGGCCCGAAGTATGACGGGAGCGATGTGCTGTATTGGGACGGGACGGTGCGCAAGTACAACGCCATGTCGTCCAACCCGTGGGAGGATATTTTCCGCAACGGTTTCAACCAGACCTATAATTTAGGTATTACGCAAGGCAACGAAAAGGCTAACACCCGTTTCTCCTATACCTACGTGGACAATACGCCGACGCAGTACAACAGTGATTTCTCGAAGCACAATTTCAATTTGTCCGGCAATCTGAACATCAGCAAACAGTTCAACCTGTCTTATACGGCGAACTATATCCGTCAGGACATTAAGAACCGCCCTTACCGTATCAGCCGTATCACGAACAATTTCAGCGGTATGTTCGGTTCGTTTGAGGATGTGGGTTTGATACGGGATATGACGAGAACAAGCCTCGGATACAGAAATGTGTCCGGCTCGGATAAAACGTTGACTCCCGACGAGTCTTTTATTTTTGCACCGGCTTCTTTTGGAGGATTGTTGCAGGAATATTACTGGAACATTTTGGGCAGGGAGCAATTGGAAAACAACAACCGTTTGATAGCCAGCGTTACACCGACTTGGAACATTATTGAGGGGTTGTCTTTGCGCGGACGTATCTCTACGGACTTGACTACCGAAAAGATTGAAAAGAAGGAAAGCACCGAAAGTCCTTTGGCGTTCGGTACGCCGACCGGTCACTACAATCTGACAAACAAACGGTATGAGATTTACTACGGCGACCTTATGTTGATGTATGATACCGAATTTGCAGACAAGTTCGGCGTAACCGCCAACGCCGGTTATCAGGGGCGTATGGAAAATGCGTACAATTCTTCGGTATATACCGACGGCGGTTTATCGGTGGAAAACTGGTTTAACATCAGTGCAAGCAAGAACAGAGCCGGTGCGGAGATGATGAAAAGGGAGTTTTTGAAGAGTGCTTTCTTCGGGACATTGACGTTGTCTTACGACCATTCTGCCTATCTGGAAGGAACCGTTCGGCAGGAAAAGACATCCACGCTTGCCAAAGGGAACAATTCGTTCTTCTATCCTTCGGCAAATGCCAGCTATATTTTTACCGAAGCGTTGAAAGACAAACGTCCTTCGTGGTATGACTACGGGAAGGTACGCGCTTCTTACGGTGTGGTAGGTAATGCGCCGGAGGTATATGCTGCCAACATGGCGTACAATCAGAGTTCTATCAGCGGTTATATTTACAACACCGTGCCCGGTTCTTTGGGCAATGAAAGTATCCGTCCGGAAAAGAAGTTCGAATGGGAATTTGGTGTGGAAAGCAAATTCTTTAACAACCGCTTGGGCTTTGAATTGTCTTATTATACCAACACGGTAAAGGATCAGATATTGCAAACTACTATGCCGCAATCCTCCGGGGGGACTTCCATTTTGTTGAATGTGGGAGAATTGAAGAACAACGGCTTGGAACTTTCCTTGTATGGTACGCCTGTCAAGACAAAGGATTTCAGCTGGGATGTCCGTGCCAATTTTGCTTTCAACAAGAACAAGGTTGTCAAGCTGATGGACGGGCTGAACGAACTGACGCATGATACCTACGACGGTTCGGTGGAAGTAAAATCGCTGGTAGGGCAGCCGATGGGCGACATCTATACGTATGTGCCGGTAACGGATGCCAACGGGAACAAGGTAGTGGACAGCGACGGTTTGTACTCGATGGACTACACCGAACGCAAGAAAGTGGGTAACGCCATGCCGAATGCAACAGGGGGTATCAGCACCAACCTCAGCTACAAGAGCTTCTTCCTTGATGCCCTGTTTGACTTCCGTATCGGAGGTGATGTGTTGAACGTTCCTTATCAATATATGATGGGACGCGGCAATCTGGTTGAATCCCTGCCGTACAGAGATGCCGCACACGGCGGTTTGAGTTATTATTTCGAGGGAGATGGATTTTCCAACAGAAGAATTGCCACTGCTTCGGCAGCCGGCCCCGGCGGTGAAAGGGTTTATGACAACGGTATGATTTTGCAGGGAGTGAAACAAGACGGGACGGCGAATGACATTATCGTGCCTGCCGACTGGTATTATGTGAATACATACAACTGGGGGGCTGCTGATTATGTGGATTACTCCAATTCCATCTTTGACAATTCCTATCTGAAATTGCGCGAATTGAGTTTCGGTTATCAATTGCCGCAAGCCCTTGCCGCAAAATTCTCATGCAAAAGCCTGTCTGTATCCGTTTACGGTCGCAACCTGTGCTTCCTGTACAAGAATCTGCCTTCATTCGATGCGGAAGCAACGGACGGAACAACGTGGAGGTCGCAAGTAACGATCGGCGGCTCAACGGCAACCACCCGTTCTTTCGGCTTCTCCTTGCGTGCGAGCTTCTAATCCTTTATCATTCATCCATAAAAAAATAAAATGATTATGAAACATATATTTTCAATCCTCTTGAGTTGTGCGGCATTGTTAGCTTTCAATGCGTGCAGCGATCAAGAATACATCGACAAATATCCCGACCCGTCCAAAACATCAACTGTATCCTGCGAAAAGCTGATGACGGGGGTCTTTAAGGCAGGCTACGATTACACCATGCCCTCCTACGCCCGTTATTTCTGCTTTGAAACGCAGCAGATAGGGCGTTTTGCCCAAATCATGGGATTTATCAATTCCACCGGCAGGTATCAAGGCATGGGTGAGACGTACAACAACAACCGTTGGAAGAACTTTTACGATGTGCTGACACAATTCCGTATGTTGGAATACACTTACGACAATCTGGGAGAGGCGGACAAAGCCGATTATGAGGTGTTTGTCCTGCTTGCCAAGGTTTTCGTGTACGAACAGTTACAGCAGGTAATTGACCTGTGGGGGGATGCTCCTTTCACGGAAGCCGGTTATCTGGGTATAA
Source organism: Bacteroidales bacterium Barb4 (assembly GCA_001657575.1). Taxonomy (GTDB): domain Bacteria; phylum Bacteroidota; class Bacteroidia; order Bacteroidales; family Tannerellaceae; genus Barb7. The sequence continues at coordinate 5,969 of LBCX01000092.1, read as the reverse complement.
CGGGAGATGTGAAATCGTCCTACCCCGCTTATGAAAAGGCGGAAACACTTTACAAAATGATGCTGGACGATCTGAAGGCAATCAACAGCCGGCTGGCGGGCATGAACAACCTGTCCGCCCTGACAACCACTTATCTTGGTGCTCAGGATTATATCAATAAGGGTGATTTGCTGAAATGGAGGAAGTATGCCAATTCCCTTCGTTTGCGTATGGCGATGCGCCTGTCGTCGAACGGCTCCCTGTCGTCCGAAGGGCGTTCCGTCATCAATGAAATACTGTCAGACCCTGCGGCTTATCCGGTGGTGGACAACAACGACGAAACGGTAAAGATACTTGCCGATGCCGACGGATTCAAGGTGTTGGACGGTATCCGCGAGGGCTTTGAATCGTGGGGTGGGCAGTGTAACCGTGCTTCGCAAACCATGCTGAGCGTGTTAAGCGGCGACCCCCGTCTGGATATTCTGTATGAAAGGAATGCGGAGGGAATATATGCCGGTTTGGACACACACGATGCCGAAGCTGACCAGCAAAAGTTGTTTGACCGTCAGACCGCTGAGGGCGGCAATTACTATTCGGCGGTAGACACGGCAACGTTCAGCCGTAATGAAAGCTTTCCGGGCATCCTGATGACGGCGGCTGAAGTATCTTTTATCAGGGCTGAAGCCTGTCAAAAGGGCTATGTGCAAGGTGATGCGCAAGCTGCTTTTGAAAAAGGGGTACGGGAGTCTGTTGCCTTTTATTATCAACTGAACAGTACGGCTACGTATCGCGAGCCGGCAGATGCTCCTTCAAGCAGTGACATTGCTGCTTTTGCCACGGCTAAATGGTCGGCTTACAGTTCAAAGGAAGAGGCTATTGCTACACAGAAATGGCTGCACTTCGGTTTGGTTCAAATGTTGGAGGCATGGAATGAAGTGCGGCGGACAGGTATTCCTGCTCTGTACTTCCAGACAGACAATGCGTCCGCTTCTTGTCCGGAAGTTCCTGCCCGGCTGAAATATCCGACAGATGAGAAGAATAATAACAGGGCTAATTATGAAACTGTTATGGCTAACGATACTTATTATACGAAGTTGTTTTGGGCGAAGTGATTTTATTTGAATAGTTCCCCGGATAGCCGTTACATGTATCAGGGAGGCGAGAGTTCAGGCTTTCGTCTCCCTGATTTTTATATATGGAGGTGAGGGTATTTCTAAAAGAGAAAACGAGAGATACTAAGTATATGATGCAAATTAGTTTACATTAAACCGATTGCGCGGTCGTCCTGAACCTGTTGTGCATTTAACAGATATTAATCTGAATGTTGTTGATATTTCTATTGAAAACGAATAAATTCAAGTATTGAATCATAGTGAGGGCGGTTATTTTCGCGAGAATTCTTGCAACTAAACCGCCAAAAGTTTTTGCAAAATTGGTATTCATGGAGAATTGTCTTTGTAGTGACGGAGGATGCGGAGCTGAAAGCAGTATTTGAAAAGAATGGAGGGGGCAACGCTTGCGTTGCCCGTACCGTCGGAGGGAGGGGCATTGCATTTTGCCAATCTGGAAGGGTATTTTATTTCGATCAGTACGATGAAGGGGGAAAGAGTGTTGTAATTTACGGCGGGAATCGATGATGAACAACGCACGGCGGCTTTGCCTGCGAGGGTCTATATCCTGAATGCGGCGAAATGGGGAGAGAAGTTTGTGATGAGGAAGTTTGTGGTGAAGAAATAGAAATCAAACAGTCAATGGCAGAGGCGCAAGATTTTTTGCGTCTCTGCAAAACAATAAGGATTTCTGCCATTCAACAAGGATTTTCGCCATTCTTCTTGAATTTCGGCTATTCAAGAAGAATAGCCGCTAAAAAAGACGGGGGAACTGTATTTTTTTGTTATATACTACAAAAACAGCAAAAATTATTGGTGACTATATCTGACTTTACAGTTGAAAAAGCTATGCAGATGCCCCGAAGGGGCAAGAGATTTCAGCCCCACAATTCCGCTTCGCTGTATGTAGGGCTGAAATATCCCATCCCTTCAGGATTTCTGCATAACATCAGTACTTAATTATCAATCTATTAAATTTTCTATTTATGAAAACAAACTGCTTTTTGAAACGATTAAGTTTATTGTAAAATAACACAACAAAGAAGCGGAAACTGATTCCTATTCAGTTTCCGCTTCCTGTTTTTAGTTTGGAGGCTTTTATTTATCATCGTAGTGACCGTAGGCTGAAATAACGGTAACGCTTGTATCCTCTATCGTGTAAAGCAAGCGGTGCTTTTCGGTTATCTCGCGCGACCAGCAACCTGCACATAGTTGTATTTTTTGCGGTTGGGATTGCCAACGCCTGTTTCAGGATGCTCCTTCAATTCATCCATTATGCGTTCAAACTTCTTAATGGCTACCTTATCCCCCGACTTATAGAGTTTGGCTATATGCTTTTTGGCTATCGGGAATGTGATGTCAATCTTGTAAATCATAATCCCATTAACTCTTTCCGCAGTTCACAACATGCCCTGCTTCCTTGTCTGCTAAGGATTGTGCCAGCATGGCTTCAAAATCCTCTTTAGTGTAGGCGGTATCATCTCTTACATCTTCGGCAGGAGAAATAACCGTTTGTTTATTCCCCCATTTGAGTACAAGCTGTGCCCCTTCCTCAACCTTTTTGAAGTATGTATCAAAATTGCCTGTGAATTTCCTGCGGCTGATAACTATTGTTTCCATAATGATAACTATTTAACGGTTGTTAAATGTGAGGGAAAAGGTATGAAAAAGGGTTCAGTTTCAGGCAAAGCACCTTATTTTGATAAGGTGCTTTGCTTCTTTATCAGGATATTCAATAGATAATTCATTCTCTTCCGATATACAAAGGTACAGTCAATCCGCCCTGCTCATCACCAGCTTCCCGTGAGTAATGCCTTTGATGGCGGTCAGTTTGTCGGACAAGTCTGTCAGGCGGAGGGCTGTGCCCATGATGGTCACAATGTGCAGGCAGAAATTCTCGTTGATATAGTATTGGGAGGAGGAGAGGATGACCTCCTTATAATCCTGCTGTATGCTGGTTATCTTTGAAGCTATCTCTTTTTTTTCCCGGTCGTACATAATGATGATCGTGCCGGCAACGATATGATTGCATTGCCATTTCTCTTCGGCTACATTCTTCTTTATCAGGAAGCGGATCGCCTGCGAGCGGTTGGAAAAGCCGTTCTTGTCCACATACAAGTCCAATGATTCCAGCAATCCCTCTTCCAGTGAAACTCCAAAACGTTTGAGTGTCATATCTTAGCTCGTTTGATGGAATAGCCCGTAGCCGCCATGAGGATACTCATCAGCGGGCTGATAAGGTTGAAGAAGCAATAGGGCAGGTAGGCAAAGGTTGCCACGCCGAGAACGGCTGCCTGTGTCATCCCACAGGTGTTCCAAGGGACAAGTACGGACGTGACCGTGACCGAGTCTTCCGTTGTGCGACTCAGCAGGCGGCTTTCGTAGCCGTTTTTCTTGTAAATGTCTTTGAAGATATTGCCGGTCAGGATGATGGAGATGTACTGGTCGGCAGTGCAAATGTTCATAAACAGTCCCGAAGCGACGGTTGAAGATACTATGCCCGTCCTGCGTTTGGCAAGGTGGGCGAAGACAGTGGCAATGCTTTCCAGCATACGGCTTCCCGCCATCGCTCCGCCGAAGCACATGGCGCAGAGAATCAGCCATATCGTATCCAACATTCCGCCCATTCCGCGAGTCGACACAAGACTGTTCAACGCCTCGTTTTCCGTCTCAATCTGCGTACTTCCATAGAAAGAGATGAATGCTCCCTTGAAGGCGGACAACGCTCCCTGTTCGGCTGCGCCGGACACTTCCTGCAACAATTCCGGCTGAAAGAAGACGGCAAACACCGCCGCCGTTGCCGCCGACACGAACAGTGTAATCAGCGGAGGCACCCGCCGGGCAATCAATACCGCCGTTACCGCCGGCACCATCAGCAGCCACAGCGAGATATTGAAATGTTCCCCCAGCACCGCCGAGAACACTGCCATCTGCTCCATCCCAGCGCCCTCGTGCGTAAGACCGGCAACGGTGAAAATAACCAGTGTAATCAGCATCGAGGGAACGGTCGTGTACATCATATAACGGATATGCGTAAACAAGGGCGTTTCCGACACCGATGCCGCCAGAATAGTCGTATCCGACAGCGGCGAAATCTTATCTCCGAAATAAGCCCCCGAAATAACCGCTCCGGCAATCCATCCGTCCGAGAAACCCTGTGCCTGCCCGATACCCATCAGCGCAATGCCGATTGTGGCAACCGTCGTCCACGAACTACCCGTTACCACCGACACAATGCTGCATATTACGCAGGTCGATACCAGAAAAAAATCCGGATGGATAATCTGCATCCCGTAATAAATCAACGTAGGCACTACCCCGCTGATCATCCATGTCCCCGACAACGCTCCGATCAACAGCAGGATAATAATCGCCGTAGCAATTCCCAGAATGTTATTGGCAATCGCCACCTCAATGTCTTTCCACTTCACGCGGCAGAAGACCATGCCCGTAAAGACACACACCGCCGCCGAAACGAGCAGCACCACCTGACTCCCCCCGCTCAGCGCATCACTGCCGAACACACGTATGGTAAAAAAGAGCAGCGTTACCATCACCGCCAGCGGTATCACCGACAACAGCGGCGAAGGCAATTTCCGAGAATGATCGTCCATTGTTATGTGAATTGTCAGTTATTCAATATGCCCCCGTATCTTCTTCAAATAAGTCTTCATCGCCTCGCTGTCCCGCTTGCTGATAATATCCTGCAAAGCGGACAGTTCCCCCTGTATCCGCTCGATTTGTTGCGGCGTGCGCGGATTGAAAAGTATTTCTGTCAGCAGGTAATCGTCTTCCGAGAAAAGACCGCGGGCTATCTTCATGTGTCGCTTGAAAGTAGTCCCCGGCGCATCCTGATGCTCCATGATGGCGGCAAACACGATGGTGGAGGCAAAGGGTATCCCCAGCGAATAGGCTACCGTCTTGTCATGCTCCTCAAAGGTATATTCGCAGATATTCAGGTGCAGACCGGCATACAAATCCTTAAAGAATATCCTGCCCAAATGATCTCCTTCGGAAATGATAATGGTATTCTCCTTCGCCAGATTCGCCAGATTGGCAAAGGTGGGACCGAACATCGGGTGGGTGGAGACATACCGGAAGCCGCTTGCCTCGTAAAACTCCTTCAAATGTGTCTTCACGGAAGCAATATCGGCAAGGATACAGGCTGGGGGGAGATAGGGGAACACCTCGCGGAAAGCATCCAGCGTATAGTTCAGCGTCACGCAGTTGATGACAAGTTCGGGGGCAAAAGCGGCGACTTCCTCCGGCTGCTGCATCCGCAGAGCGTTATAGATGAAGCGCATCCGTTTCGGATCCTTCTCCAGCACGGCTGTCTCATGCTCAAAGCTCAACAAATCGGTGAAGAAAGAACCCATCTTTCCGGCACCAAGTATCAGTATCTTCATTTATCCCCTGTCATTCATCAATACCACCTGCTGGCGGACAGACTCCTCATGTATCTCTTCCAATATCTTCTTCACGAAATCAATGTTCAAATCCATGCTTGTGCCCATGCGGGAACGCTTATCCAATATCTCGCTGTAGCGGGGCGATTGGAGGACGGGCATGTTGTGCTCCTTCTTGTAAACGCCTATCTCGCGGGAAATGCGCATACGTTTGGACAGGATTTCGAGGAGTTGCTCGTCGATATTGTCTATCTGACGGCGCAGTTCGGTCAGGTTTTCAGTCGTCTGGTTGGCGTCGCGTATGACCAAAAGGTTCAGCACATAGTCAAGCACTTCGGGTGTAATCTGTTGAAACGCATCGCTCCATGCGCTGTCCGGATTGCAATGGCTCTCAATAATCAACCCGTTAAAGCTCAAATCCATCGCCTGCTGAGAAAGGGGAGCCACCAGCTCGCGCTTCCCGCCGATATGGCTG
>LBCX01000010.1 GCA_001657575.1 Bacteroidales bacterium Barb4 | reverse complement strand
ATGGGACTGCTCTGGTCCGTCGCTGTTCATGCGGCGAATGTGCATGACAGTAAGGGAGCTCCCTTTGTTCTCTCCGGGTTGAGATTCCGATTCTCAAGACTTGTCAGGATTATTGCCGGCGGAGGCTGTGGAGGTGAACCGGCAGAAAACACGGGGAAAGCCTTCGGCCGGGTTCTTGAAATTGTTTTGAGAAAGGAGGATTCAACCAAATTTCAGACCATACCCCAAAGATGGGCAGTGGAAAGAACTTTTGCCCGGTTCGAATCGTACAGAAGGCTGAGCTAAGATTTCGAGTACCACACCGAAACAAGTCAAACGATGATTCATCTGGCAATGATTAAACTCATGCTTAATAGAATCAAATTATAAAATTTAAACAGTTTCTTAATTAGCAATGCCGTTCTTAGATATGCAAAGTGCCAACAAAGCTATTGCTTTCACGTTTAAATCTGGCAGGGACAGCCAGAATAATTCCCGCAAACTGTCTGTTTATGAAAAAGGAGGGAGAGGCTGTGTCCGCAGAAGCAGAAAATCCTCTCTTTTTCCCCACATATGAATGATACGCACGGAGGGAATTCATACTTTCAGGTACCTTCTTTTTTTATTTTTTTGATGGACAGGCAAAATGTGCACAACCACCTGTGCAGCACAAGGGGCATGAATTATCTTTTTTCTTCCTATCCCCCTTGATTACAGCGAAAGGAAAAAAGGACAGACAAGATGCAAATGGAAATGTCGAAACTCTCTGCTGCAAAAAAGTCCTTTCCAAGACGTTTGCTATTGTGATATTAACCATCAGCTTATTAATAATCAATTGTATTTTCCTGTACGATTATGGGGAAATCCCGCAATAACAGACTTTCTTAACTGTCCCGTTTTTATGGAGTGGCTTTTTATCTTTTCAAAACAAGTGGGGATTATATGGGGATTTTATCAAAAAGAAAAACGCCAATTATCTAATTAGATGATTGACGTTTTCTTTGGCGGTATGGACGGGACTACCCAAATGAAATATCAGATATTTGCAACTTTCTAAAAATAGTGCATATTTGAAATTAATGCAAAGAATACAAGCTGTTTATGTCAGTTAAAAGAGTGTATTGAATTTTACCGAATTGCATTAAATTGAAAATAAGTGGGGATTTAGTGGGGATTTTCACGAGGATTTATGTATTTTTGCACTGCACTTGAAAAATACACATTATGGCAACCATTTATCTGTCACTGTCGGCAAAAGCCGACACAAACCCGCAAAAGGAAATCCGGATACGGTTTAAGCACGGAAGTATCGATCAGCAAGCCAAAACAAATATTTTCATTCCCGCCGAGTACTGGGACAGGGAAGCCCAACGGATTATTATTCCTAATTTTCGTTTGATGAATGATGAGAAAAAGCAGCTCAAAATCCATCTTGCCACACAGAATGAGAAACTAAACGCTCTTGTTGCAGTCGTACAGACAGCCTTTAACGATGCCGACAGAAGCTGTATTTTCTCCGATTGGCTGAAACTTGTCATTGACCAATACAACTTTCCCGAAAAGTACGAACCACAAATGGAAGAAGAGGAAAAGGCAAAAACACTTTTTCAGTTTGTCGAACACTTCATACGGGAAGCTCCGGGCAGGAAAGACAAGAACACCGGGCGACCGCTTACGCACAACAATATCCAGCAGTACAAGGCAACCGAAAAGCACCTGAAGGAATTTGCCAGGAGCACAGGAAGCAGGGACTTTGATTTTTGTGAAATAGAACAGCCTTTTTATGATAAATTCGTTTCCTTTCTGCAAGGCAAGGAATTTACGGCAAACAGTGTGGGCAAGCATATCCGCATCCTGAAGCTGATGTTAAATGAAGCAACCGTACAAGGGTACAATACCTGTAATTATTACAACAGTTTCCACGTATTCACGGAAGAAATTGACAATGTGTATTTGACCGAGACGGAATTGCAGCAACTGAAAGGCATGGACTTCTCTAATGTTCCATACCTTGACCGCGTGCGTGACTGGTTTCTTCTTTTGGCATGGACAGGCTGCCGGTTCAGCGATTTGGAGAAGGTAGGAAAAACAGATATTAAAGACGGCTTTATTTCATTCAGGCAGCAAAAGACAAATACAAAGGTAACGATTCCCCTACACCCGGTTGTACTGGAAGTATTGGAGAAATATAACTACAACCTGCCTGAACCGATAAGCAACCAGCGGTTTAACGAATATGTCAAGGAAGCCGTAAAACTTGCGGAAATAAATTCTGTTGAACAGCTGACAGTCACCAAAGGCGGCAGGCTGGTAACCGAGAAATATGAAAAATGGGAGCTTGTTTCCTCGCATACGGGACGGCGTTCTTTCTGCACCAACATGTACAAGCGTGGCTTGCCAACGCTTATGATTATGAGTATAAGCGGGCATAAAACAGAAAAATCATTCTTAAAGTATATCAAGGTGAAACAGAACGAGCATGCAGAAATGATGAAAAAGGCATGGGAGGACATGTATAAATCAAATAAATAGCAAATTAGTCCTGCCATTTGTTTTACAACATTGCATACGGTTGCAATACGTTGAAGAGTTTCTACCTTTGCAATCCCATTCATTTACTGTAAAAACAAACAAAATGGCAACACCTATTAGACCTATCCCCGTCCTGAAGGGAAAAACAGCAGAGCGTTTTATCAAAGAAGCAAACGAAGCCTACAAGAGAAAGGGGACGGTTGATTTCAGCGAACACATGGAGAATGCAAGGAAAATACTGGCAACTGCAAAAATATAATATTCTTCACAATGGGTACTCTTTCCGAAAAATGCGATTTAATTGCACTTAATGAAGAAATAATAAAATTATTTTCGGAGTTTAAATGTTCAAATGAAGACTTAGATGATTTCTTTGCCAATGAATCCTATGATTATCAAAAGCAACTCATAGGAAAAACATATTGCTTTGTTTTAAAAGAAAACCCTAATGTAATTGTTTGTGCGTTTACCGTTTCCAATGCCGGAATGTCAGTTGGAAATCTGCCCAACAGCCGAAAGAAAAAAATTACAAAAAACATACCCTACGGAAAGCATTTCAACAACTATCCCGCTGTATTAATCGGGCGTATCGGAGTAAGCGAAAGCTACAAAAAACAGAACATCGGGACAGAATTGTTGTTCTTTATTAAATCATGGTTTATTTCCCCTGATAATAAAACAGGCTGTCGCTTCATTGCTGTGGATGCTTATAATGAACTCGGAGTATTGAAATTTTATGAGAAAAACGGGTTTAAATACCTTTTCTCTTCTTTAGAACAAGAAAGGGAAGAAATGAGAAATAATGATTTGAACACAAGGTATATGTACTTTGATTTGATTGAACTGTTCGGTCTGTAATCTTTCTCCGTAAATGAAAAGTAAAAGGCGGTTGTTACATCGCCTTTCCCTTTTCACTGATTACATATTGACATTCCACTCCAGTCCGTATCAATTCGTCTCTATCTCTTTTAAACAGCGCACCTCCTTTCAGACAGAATTTAGAAACATTGTCCGAAACGGACAGCCGGTAAGGCAAACGTTCATGCAGATAGCGGATGATTACAAAGTAGAAATTGCACAAATATACGGTATTTGCTTTCAATTACCATAAAATTGTGCAGTACTTTATTTTTTTATTGATATTAATTGGATAGTTGAGAACTTCTATCAAATATTTGCAAAATATTTAAGTCCAATAAAGGGATCGGAAAACAAGTGACAACAGATACACAAGAAAAAAATATTATGGAAATACGACAAGTGTTAGAAAATGAGAAACTTAATAGCATGCGGACTTTAAACATAAATAATAATGAGAGCAATTGAATATCTTGCAGTTCATAGGGAAGAACGGCATCCGGTATTGTATGAGTGGGTGTTTCAGCTTATTCCCGAATTAAAACCATTGAGGTCTGATGAACAGAAAACAAAAGACTGCTTCCTCGCATACGAGACAGCGTTCTTTCTGTAGCAACATGTACAAGCACGGCTTGTTAACACTTATAATTATGTGTATAAGCAGATACAAAACGAAAAAATCATTTTTTAAGTATATAAGGTGAAACAGAACGAGCATGCCGAAATGATGAAAAAGGCATGGGAAGATATTTGTAAATCAACGAATTAGTAGGTAAAAAAATAATACAGAAATAGCGATGTTAGGTAATGAAAGAATTGAATACTTTTCGGCTATAAAGAGAATTATAGAAGACGTTCGTAGAGAAATAGAAAAAGGCAAACAACCCGCTTTATCTACTATTGAGGGTGAGATGAGAAAATTTCCAGAATTAATTGGAGAGTTAAGTTACTGGGTAATCTGCAATGGAGATAAATGTTTCGCAGATAAAATTATAAATTTGGATATAAGCCCATTATATAAAATTAAGGTTGAAGATGTCTGGATGCCGTTATATCGACCACAATACATAAAACCTATTGTGAATAAAGCCATATATGCGTTTGAATCAGCAGTAAAAGCAATTCTCGACCGTCCTGAAAGATTCAAAAAACAATCGGAAGAATATCAAGAAAAGCAAATAGAACCACGATTTAATTTCATCAAAGAACAATCAAGTACCAATAAAGAAGAAAGAAAAAATATAGCAGTAAAAGAATTTAAAGAATTTTTGCAATGCCCTGATATCGAAAAGCTAATGAATGCCCTCCATCCACTTTTAGATAAAGAAAAGGGAAAAATGGTTGCTATAGTTATTATGGCACTCAAAAAAAAGGGGTATTTATTTATCTCAAATGGAAAGTACACTCAATTATATAGAGCCATGTCTGATGTTTTTGGGTATATTGGAACATATCAAAGTATAAATAAATATATGGATAAAGAAATTATACCTGAATCAGAGATTCAAGATGTCGTAGAGCGGCTTCCTTAACTCAAACTTTCAATAAAAAGAACAGAGGTGCAATATATAGTTGCACCTTTTTTTGTTTTTAGTTGTTTACGATTGTCTTTAGTTTTCGACAACTAAAGACAATCGTAAAGATTTGAAGACCATTTCATTATGGTTGAATTTTGCGGCGTCTAACAATCGACATAAGTTGTAAAGTGTCGAGACGTGCCAAGTAGCTTACAACCTATTCGGGTACGGGCAGCAAAATTTAATTCCTATTAAAAATGAATCAAAACATAATCGAATTAGTTAAACAATGCCCTGATGTAAACATTACATTAAAAGCGGGTGAACTTGTTGAGGCGATTGATTATTGCGTAAGCAAGACCCGTAAAGAGTTGGAACAGCTAATAACCGATGCCAATACGGAGACCTATCCAAGTCCTGATCAAGTGGCTAAAATACTTGGTGTGGATAAAAGTACGCTTTGGCGATGGACAAAGTCAAAGTATCTGATTCCCATTGAGATTGGCGGTAAACGCCGGTATCGGATGAGTGATATTAACCGTATTTTGGAAGGAGGAGATAAGAAATGAATGCTCCAAGAAATACCTTCATGATTATTGAGCATGACCCGGAGAACCCCGTACAACAGCTACGGGGTTTTATTCTGCAAATGCAATCGGATTTTAATGAGGATAAACAAGCCCGTCCCGAATTTAACAGGGAAAATAGATTACGGTTTATTTCACAACCGGTTCCCATTTGTCTCTCATCGGAGGCTTCCATGCCGTTTGAGGTCGGACAGGCAATATGGGATAAACCTGATACCATAAAACCAATTGACAAATTTGATGGGGATGTAGCGCAGGTTTATTTCTCGTTACCCATATTACAACATGATTATCATGATGTAAAAGTCTCTGTTATGGCTTTGTGCAGTTTTGATATATCGTCCGCATACGAATATAACCTGATTGGTTTTGTGGGCGGAAAGAGATTTGCAAGTCATAAGAGAGCCTTGGAACTTACCACAAAGAAGAAAGGAGGTAAGAAATGATAGACTTTGTTAAAATTGTCTTTGACAAATCTTATAAAGAGGAGATGCGTTCCCTCCTCTTAAGTAATGAATTTCTTGATTTTATAAAAACACTTCATTTAACCACAGGGGTTATTGACGATTCAACGAGGGGAAAATTTAATAATCTTGATATATTGATATATCCCCAGAGAGAGATTCAAATTAAAAATTCTTTACATTCATTATATAATTCTATAAAAACAAGCGAAAATATTAATTACAACGACTTCACACTTTCCAATATCAAGGAAGTTTTAAAATCATTAGAGAATGCTTTTGGAAAAGAATATCTACAACATACATATTTAACCCAGCTTGAGTTTGGATTCAATATAGAGTTGCCAATAAAAGCCACAGATTTTGTATGGGAATATATTCTAACGTACAAGAACAATCAACACAATTACTCTATGTCTGATAGAAAAGGGTATATAAAAAAATTCATATATGAGGATTATGAAATTAAGATATATGACAAGGGCAAAGAATCCAAACTTGCCACACAGAATTTACTGCGAATAGAGGTCAAATACAAGGGCAGGGATGTTCTGAACAAATTGGGGGTTAATACTCTAATGGATGTAGAGGAAGAAGTTGTTTTACGGTCTTTGTATGAAGATTTCAGAAAGAAAATAGACGATTTGCTAATTGTAGGTACTTTCATGGAAAAAGACAAAACCAAGATATCCGAAAAAGACTGGTGTAAGATAGTGCAATACACAAACCCTTTCTACTTTGTTACTGCCGGACTTGCTTCCAGTGCCAAAACCCTGCGTAAGCGGAAGTTAAAATCATTAATTAAAAAGTATAAACTTGATTCTGCTCACAAACAGTTAACAGACTTGATAGAAAAGAAGTTCACTCAATTATTGAATAATTAAAATGTCCACTTTTCCGACAATATATTGTAAGGATATATGTACATCCTCTCAACTGACCGTTTTCAGTTTGTTCTCCAAAGTATCCTTAATATAAGCATTAATCGTTACACCCGTTTTTTTAGCCCGACAGGCAATCTTGCGGTGCAGTTCCGGGCTGATGCGTATGTTAAGGGTACCCGTATAGTGCTTGTCGGGAGGCAACCCCTCCTGAATGCAATAATCCAGATAGGCATCAACAGCTCCTTCAAAAGCCTCTCTTAACTCGTGAACGCTGTTCCCTTCAAAGTTCACAAGACCGTTAATGCCTTCCACCTTTCCGAAGAAAACCTCATCATCCTCACTGTAACTGACAGTTCCGATGTAATCTTTGTATTTTAAAGTATTCATATCCGTATAGGTCTTAAATATACCCTGCTTTCTTCAAATCTTCAAAAACCTGCTTCAAAGCATACATTTTTACAATGTTACCCGGATGAGGCTTGTGCAGCATGAGGGGACGGCTGTCTCCATTCTTGAACACTACCCTTGATCCGGATGTCCTGCCCTTATTCTCCCTGCAATATCCGAAGAAAGACAAAAGCCTTTCCATTTCGTCAAAGGTGAAATCCTTTGGCAAATCCTTAAAGCGTTCCGTCAGTTTTTCTTTCGTTCCCATTCCCTCTTGTCAAAACGCCGCCAATGTAATCGTTTTTCAGTTGCAAAGATAAACGGTTCATTCAGCATCCCTTTTTAAAACCTGTAACAAAATAAGCTGCTATTTTGTTCCCGCATATTAATAATTACTGTTAGTTTTGCCCCCGATTTTATAAAAATAAAGCGTTAGCTTTTATTCTGTCAGAAGGAAATCTGGTAAATTTCAATAGGAGACAGTATAGGAGAGAATGCTCATGCCATAGGCGTGGGTACTCCTTACTTATCTCCTACAGGCAATACCAGAGCCTCCTTCTGATAGGTAAGTTACAGTCCCACGCTTTCTTGCGTATAAACGCTGTCTCGGGGTTGGATGGCACAAACAAATCATCATTTTTATGAAAAAGTTTTTTTTATGCGTAGCGGCAGCTGTGTTTGCCGTTGCAGGTGTTCATGCTCAAAAGGGCGAAAAATCGGCAGGGGTAAGTCTCGGCTACGGTTCCGAAATCAAAAGCATAGGAATTGGCGCACGATTTAATTACGGGATAACCGACAGGATTCGGGTTACGCCCGGTTTCACTTATTTTTTCCCAAAAGACGGGTTTAGCGCATGGGAGACAAATGCAGATGTGCATTACCTTTTCCCCGTGACCGGAAAGGTGACGGTTTACCCGCTGGCAGGTTTGACTTTTACCGGATGGAAATTTGATGCCGGTAATGCCTTCGGGGATTTGGGAGGACTCGGGGATGTGCTTGGTGACTATTTGGACAATGCGTCATCCGACATAACGAGATTCGGAGTAAATCTCGGCGGCGGTATTCAATATCGGTTGACAGGGAAACTTTCAATCGGGGCGGAAGCCAAATACTCGCTTGTATCCGAGATTGATCAGATTGTCGCCGCTGCAGTACTCACATACAAATTTTAACAAACTCGTAAAACAACAAAATCATGCAAAAGAATTTATTTTTAGTGCTACTTTCCACTATAGCCTTGTTTGGCTGCTCCAAAGATGACGAACCTAAAAATGAAACCGGAAACGGGAAAATAAATCCTCCCGAGTGGCTTATAGGGCAGTGGGCGATAACAGGGCAGTGGGCGATAGACGAGACAATAGACGAAGAGGATAACGTGGTATTTTTAGAAGTTACAAAAACGGAGATATATGAAATAGCTCTGGCGGGTACTGTGCGAACAAATATTGTTGAGCGATATGTCGGTATGGGGCTTTCCGTAAAGGAGAGTGTCAAAAACTCAAGCGAATACAATATTCAGTTTATTTATCCGCTGTTGGGGCAGGTTCAGGCGGAATATAACTTCAAAAAAACCGGTAACAATACTATGACATATCGAATGCTGTTGGGAACAGAATTTGACTTGGTGAAAATAACAAAGCAATAACATCAGTTACATTCTTTGTAAAAGCCCTGAATGAAAGGGACAGCTTCAATACCTGAATGCCGTCCCTTCCATTATAGGGCAAAAAATAGACAAGGGCAGTCGGCTATGCCTCTGAAATTAAAAATACCGGAATTGCGGTTTTATCACGGGAAAACCGGCATGATTCAGGCTACCCTCCGGTTTCACTTATTTTTTGCCCAAAGACGGCTTGGTGTATGGAGAATAAATGCGGATGTGCATTAACCTTTTCCATGTAATTAGTCGGATTTTTTTTAATCACGAATATGTTTTATTATTAACTTTTAAATTTTCAACAACATGCAAAAGAATTTTTTGTTTTTGATTACTTTCTTGGCTGCTTTTTTTGTCGGATGCACTAATGACGACAAAAACGGAAATGAAGAAGGTGCGTTTGATCAGGCACTCTTGACGGGGACATGGACAATTTCCTACTCCGCAGAGTGGAGTGAAGAGGATGGAAAATTGGAAGGATTTAACTGGGATTCAGCGAAAGAAGCAGAAACAGATGATCCGCAATACGTCAATTTCAGCCCTCTCGGTGTTATAACATCCTATTTCAAGGATCGCAACGGGGAATGGGTCAAGAGAACCGGAATCTACGGTTTTGACGGGCGCACACTAATTATAACATTCGCCGGACAAGCAGAATCTCAAGGTAAGATGATAAAACTGACGGATACCGAACTGATTACTGAAGAACGGGATGGAGATACCGTATCCCGCGGATGGCTGAAAAGGACTAAATTACCTGATGGCGCATCTTCGGCTGTTGAAGAGGAAGAGTATTAACGGGATTGGGGTTAATGGCAAGAAACCTCTTCTTGCCCGGCTTTGTAAAAGCCCTGAATGAAAGGGATGGCTTCGGTATTTTTGAAGCCGTCCCTTTCATTCAGGGCTTTTTCTTTTGTCTGTCCCGGTTCGTATTCAGAGCAGTTTCCTTCCCGATTAAGGTCGCATTAAATTTCCTGATGCCGTATCGAATCCAAATGCAGCAGGCTGCTGTTTATCTGCAAGACGGCAATAAGATATTAACGGTTGATGATTTTAGTGCGGGACTGATTTTTTTTATTCCCGGTTTTTTTATTTTCTGAAGAAAAAGCAGGAAAATAAGACCTGCGGAAGACAGGCGGCTGCCGACCGGTTGCAGTAACCGGTCGGGAGGGGAGAAAAGAGGCTTACGGCATGTCAAAATGACACGTTCTCTTTTCATGGCAGAGAGAGATATCCCCAAATAGTAGAAAGTGTCATATCCGGCTTTATTCAGCCTCGTGCATGCATCACGGGTGCCGCAAGCCGTCCGCTTTGCCGGGTATTTAACAATTGAGCGGTTTTTAATGCAGATTGCATGTGAAAAACAGGCAGGTGTTGAATAAATACGGCTTTAACCGTCTTTCAGGCTGTTTTTTGATGGTGCTGGTTTTCGCAAAAAGATTTAATAGTAACAGTCGCCCCGGAGAAAATTTCGTTTCACGGGAGAATTGCGGGGATTTTTTTTGAATTTAGTGTGGAAAAACCGGATTTAGTGCGGGTAAATAAAAATTTAGTGCAGGTAGAATTAACAGAAATTAAGCCGTAATGCAACTGTTTTGAGGTGGATTTTAACGCTTGTCCCGTCAAACAAACCTTTGGCATCATTCCCTTCCGTACTCGCGGGTTCCGCCGTACCCTTCATCGGGAGTATTAAGCACGGGAACAGTATCGATGAAATACAGATTTCCGTCCCTGTCCTTCATTACGTTCCCCGCATGCAAATCGCTTATGATATAATCCTCATTGAAGTACGTGTTTTCATCCATAACTTCAAGCCCTGTTTTTTTCATTTCATCACCGAAGTCGGAAGAAGCGGCACGATTGAAGAAACTTGCGTTTATGTGCGGCTGTTTCAATACAAACGCAAAGCCCCTCTGTGTTCTGCCGAATCCGAGAAGTTCGTAGGCGGTATCCGGGAACAGATAATTGTGAAGCGATATCCTGTTGTCAAGGAAAGACAGCGGGGTATCGGAAAATACCTGATAGAACATGACCTTGTTGACATACGCCGGATCGCCCGCCTCATAAACGGATGCTTCTTCCCCGCGACCGATAAAGGGCTGTTCTCTTATCCTGTCTATATCAAACCAGACACCTTCTTTCCTTGCCCAATTCTCTAAAGTTTGCTCCTGTCTTTTCGCAACTGCTTCAAAATTTCCTCGTTTGATCTCATCTGTTCCTGTTTCTCCTGATAGGAGAGCGGATGCTTCTTCATTTCTTCGACCGCCTCTGCGGCGACCCTCCTCTTCTGCCAGTGATAGTCGGTTAACTTCATAATCGCTGTTTTTATTTATTTGCCGGTCACCCGGACGATTCAGATATTTTTCATTATCAATTCCTGTCATCAGTCCGCTATTTTCCTTTCCAATGTTATTATTCGGTATCATTCTCCCGTGCTTTTGTTCTTAGATATGCAAAGTGCCGACAAAGTTATTGTTTCCCCATTTGAATCCGGCGAGGACAGCCAGAATAATATCCCGCAAACTGTCTGCTGATGAAAAAGGGAAGGAGAGGGGGATGTAGAGGCTGTGTCCGCAGAAGCAGAAAATCCCCTCTTTTTCCCCACATATGAATGATACACACGGAGGGAATTCATACCTTCAGACACCTCCTTTTTTTATTTTTTAATTTTTTTTTTGATGGACAAGCAAAATGTGCACAACCACCTTTGCAGCACGAGGGGCATGAATTATCTTTTTTCTCCCCATCCCCCCTGATTACAGCGAAAGGGAAAAAGGACAGACAAGATGCAAATGGAGATGTCAAAACCCTTCGCTGAAAAAAAAGTCCTTTCCAAAACATTTGCTATTGTGGTATTAACCATCAGCTTATTAATAATCAAATTGTATTTTCCTGTACGATTATGGGAAAATCCCGCAATAACAGACTTTCTTAACTGTCCCGTTTTATGGAGTGGCTTTTTATCTTTTCAAAACAAGTGGGGATTATGTGGGGATTTTATTGAAAAGAAAAACGCCAATCATCTGTTTATTAGACGATTGGCGTTTGCATTTGCGGTATGGACGGGACTCGAACCCGCGACCCCCTGCGTGACAGGCAGGTATTCTAACCAGCTGAACTACCACACCATTTTTCGCTTTTGCGTAATCTTTACGCATCTTTTCTCATAAAGACGTGGCAAAGGTAGCCCTGTTTTTTGATTGCACAATAGTTTAGAGAATTTTTTTTGAAAAAGGAAACACGAGACGCTCAGAGAAAGCGACTACTTTTGCGCCCGTTCTGACAGCTTGTATAATGAATAAACTGATATGAGTAAACCGGTGCACTTGAAGCAGGTAGCTATTGTCGCCACGCTGGGATTATGTGCTTTAATCGGATATGCGGGAGTCCAGGCTTACACGATAGTGTGGGGAGTGAATTTTATACCGGAAAAGACCGTATATATATATGTGGACGACCGGAAGGACTTTGACAATCTCTGCCGTCAGTTGCAGGATTCGGCGGGATGTATTCATATCGGCAATTTCAAACGGCTGGCGGATGCCTTGGGCTATCCTTCTTCCATGCGGACGGGGCGTTATGCCGTCCTGCCCGGCACAAGCAACAACGACTTGCTGAAAACCTTGCGGCGGGGACAGCAGTCTGCCGTCCGCATCACCTTTAACAACATCCGCTTCCTGCCTGATTTGACCGTCCGGCTGGACGAACAGCTCATGCTGAATGCGGACGACCTGATGCAGCAGCTGGCGGATTCCCTCTATTGCGATTCGCTCGGTTTCAATACGGAAACCGTAAAAGCCATGTTTATCCCCAACACTTACGAGGTGTATTGGAACATATCCCCGGACGCCCTCCTTGGTCGGATGAAGCGGGAATACGATGCCTTTTGGACGGAACAACGGCGAGCGAAAGCAACAGCTGCCGGTCTGACCCCTGTGGAGGTGTCCGTTTTAGCCTCCATCGTTGAGGAGGAAACAGCCGCCCCCGATGAATACCCTGTTGTTGCCGGTCTCTATCTCAACCGCCTCCGCCGCCATATATTGTTGCAGGCCGACCCGACGGTCAAATACGCCGCAGGCGACTTCATGCTCAAGCGCATCCTCTTTACCCATCTGAAAATTGACTCGCCTTACAATACCTACCTGTATCCGGGCTTGCCCCCCGCTCCGTTGCGCATCCCGACCATCAAGGGACTGGATGGCGTGCTTGACCATGCAAAGCACAACTACATCTACATGGTCGCCAAAGAAGACTTTTCCGGACGGCACAACTTTGCCGTCACCCTGTCGGAACACAACCGCAACGCCAACCGCTACCGTGCCGAACTGAACAGGCGGCATATCCGTTGAAACAAAAAAAGAAGCGCAAATACTTCATTTATAAAGTATCTGCGCTTGCCAAGTACACCTGTGGGGAGTCGAACCCCAATCGTCGGAACCGGAATCCGGTATTCTATCCATTGAACTACAGATGCGTCATCCGGAAAGACTGCGCAAAAGTAGAATAATCTTTCATTATACAAGCGGAAAGGAAAGAAATTCGGGACAAACGCACGAAATAGCAATCTTTGAGTTTTGGAAGGCTGTTGGGAGTAAATAATGTTTCAGTTCTGAATTGGATCAGAAAATATGGAAAGGAAATACCGGAACTTAATTTGGAAAGTTTTGTCATCGGGAACAGAAACCGGAAAACAGCCGAAAAGTTTTGGAACAAAATAAAACACTAAATATGAACCGGATTGCAAATGATTATTGGAAGCCGTATGAAAGCATCATCCCCAAGGAAAAGCCTATTCAAACCAAAGCGGAAACCTTCATGGTGGAAGGATATAACAGTTTGTTCAGACACTTTTTGGCAAGAATGAGAAGAAAGTCCAAATGCTATTCCAAGAAAGTGGAAATGTTAGAAATATCAGTGTTATTATTAATGCATTATCGAAATGGGACGCCACGTATCCTTAATTAGCAATGCCTTTGAAAGAAATGATCCCCTTGGAGAACGGCATCCCTCTCATGATACATTCAACCGTGTCTTCTCCGGCTTGGATCCGGATTTGCTGCGCCAGTGTCCGCAGAATTACAGCAGGGATTTAATCGGACTTCTGAAAGTAATGAGATAACAACTGTTTCCGGTCTGATTGAAGAACAGGATATTGATACGGTTGTAGGCATTGATACTGTTGTTTTTCAAAGGGATACCGCCAGTCGTATTGTCAAAAAGAAGGGTTGCTACCTATTGGCGCTGAAACAGAATCAGCCAGATTTGCCTGCCTGCGGTTTCAGGGCTTGCCCGTCAGAGAGTATTTGCGAAGACCGGGAATATGATTACGGACGTTATGAAACACGCAAGTGCAGTATCATAAAGGCTGAAGATGCCGTATCGGAAGAAAACACAAACTGCCGGCCGGGATTGAAAACCCCTGTTAGGAGTTCGTTGATTTAATGAAGATTGCTTTGAGGGACGGAAACATGCTCATACAGGTAGCGGGCTTCTGCGTCTGTCCAGCCGTCGTTGTTGTCGTCTCCGCCCTCATAGTTTGAGTCGGCATAGGGGGGGGCGGGGGCTACGGAGCCGTCGTATCCCCAGTTTTGCCACAGTTCGCCGTTGAGGTCGCGCTGCGATTGAGGGACGGGGAAGCGGTAGTGCTTTGCCTGTATATGCTCGTTTTTGTTGGCGGCACTGACGCGGCGGATGGTTTTCAACAGCACTTTCCAGCGCACGAGGTCGTACCAGCGTTGCTGTTCATAGACAAACTCGTAGAAGCGTTCCCGACGCAGGGCTTTGGTGAATCCGGCGTAGTCAAGGTTTTTGAGATTGACCTCGTCCAACGGGGCGGTACCCGTTCCGTCGGCAAATTCGCCGACATTGTAGGCGCGGCGGCGCACCTGATTGATGGCTTCGTAGGCTTGCCCGTTGGGGCTGCCGAAGCGTTCGTTGATGGCTTCCGCCTTGACAAGCAGCACGTCGGCGTAGCGCAGGATGGTGGCATTCAGCTCGCGGTTGTAGGCACTTGCCACGCGGTTGTCGGGGTCGATATACTTCTGATAGCGCGGCAACTTGTAGTAAGTGGTCGCCCCGTTGTCCGGATTGGTGGCTTCTGCGAGGAAAGAGGCTTCCTTGCGCTGGTCGCGGTTGTCAAAGCGGTCGTAGAAGGTACGGTCGGACACGATGACGTGCGGCGTGAGGTCGTCTTCGTAGGTGGTGAAAAAGGCGCAATGGGTCAAATGGTTGCCACCGTCGCCGAAGCTCTCCTGCGAGATGATGTAGTTGGCGGCGAAGAGGCTTTCCTTGCCGTAGCGGTTGCCCTTGTCCCAGTTGGCGTGGAAATGTTCTTCCAGAGAAACGCCTGTTACCTTTTCGGCATAGCTGATAGAGGCATCCAGCTTGCCGTTCACATCTTCGGCACCGTCTGTTTGCGCCCATACGAGATAGACCTTTGCCAGCAGACCGTAGGCGGCACTTTGCGAGACTCTGCCCTTGTCGGAGGTGGAATAGTCGGCAGGGGTCGGGTATTCGCTCAGGTTTTCGGCGGCGGATTTCAGGTCGTCCGTGATTTGCTTATACACGGCGTGCACGTCTTCCCGTCTGGCGTTTGCGCCGGCATCCCAGCCGGATTTAATGACCAAGGGGATTTCCCCGAAGAGCTGCACGATGCTGAAATAGTAGTAGGCGCGGAGAAACTTGGCTTCGCCGGTGACTCTTTTCCGTATCCTGTCCGACACCTTCGTATCGGGGTCGGCAAGTTGATCAATCAATACGTTGGCGTTGGCTATGCCGTAGTAATTATCCCCCCATGCGTAGTACGGGTAGCTGTTGGTGGCATCGTACTGAATGGTGGAAAGGGAACCGCCCGACCCGCCCAGCATGGTTTCCCCCGAGCGGGTAGCATCGGAGGCGAGATCGACAAGGTAGGCGATGACTACGCTTTGCGATTCCACCAGCGCGGCATATACGCCGTTTACGGCAAGGATGGCATCTTCATCGGATTGAAAGAATGCCCTTTGATCCAAGGCATCGACCGGTGTTAGTTCGAGGTCGTCGCAGGCGGCGAAGAGCAGCAGCGCGGCGAAAGCAAGTGAAAGTATCTTTTTCATATCTGTGTTGCTTTATTAGTTAGAAGGTAATATTGATGCCTACGAGGAAAGACTTGGCTGTGGGGTAGGCACCGAGGTCAACACCTTGCGTCAGTTCGCTTGATTCGTCGTTGCCGTTGCGCGAGGCTTCGGGGTCGTAGCCCGTGTAGTTGGTAAGGGTCAGCAGGTTTTGCCCGGAAACAAACACTCTGGCTTGCGTGGAGGCAAAGAAGGCGGACTTCAAAGGCAGGGCGTATCCAAGGGTGATGTCTTTCATTCTCAAATAGGAAGCATCCTCTATGTAGCGGCTGTCGAGATTGACGTAGGAAGAGGCTTGCGCCCGCGGGACGATGGTGTTCGTGTGGGTCGGCGTCCAGCGATCGACAAGGACTTTCGAGGCGTTATAGGTCTGCGTAGGCGTTTCCAAGTTATGACGGAGGGCGTTGTAAAGGTGGTTGCCCTGGCTGCCTTGAAAGGAAGCGGAAAGGTCAAAGTCCTTGTATCGCAAACTGCTTGCAAAGCCGTAGGTGAAGTCGGGATGCACGTTGCCGAGTATGGTCTTGTCAGAAGTGTCTATCACCTTGTCGCCGTTTTGGTTCACATACTTTGCATCGCCGACTTTTACACCGTCCACCCAGCTTGGCACGGCTACGGAGGACACCTCGTCCTGCTGCACCAAGCCGTCGAAAACGTAACCGTAGAAAGAGCCTAACGCCTCGCCTTCCTGCACGATATGCGCCTGCGTACCGTTTACGCCGGAGACGGCAAAGGAATTGACGCCCAGCTTGAGTATCTTGTTCACATTCTTGGATATGTTGGCAAGCAGCGTCCAATTCAGGTCTTTCCGCTCGATGAGCTTGGCGTTTATGCTCAGCTCAACCCCCTTGTTGGAGAGGTCGCCGATGTTTACCGTCTTGGTGCGGAGACCGGTGGTGCGTTCTACGGGGAGATTTACCAGCAGGTCGTAGGTTTTCTTGTAGTAGGCATCGATGGTAACGCTCAGTCTGTCCTTCCACAAGCCGGCATCCAGCCCGACATTATACTGTGCGGTGCTTTCCCATTTCAGTTCGCCGTTTCCGTAGTTGGTCATCGTATAGCCTACCACAATCTGATTGCCGAAAGAATAGTTGCGTGGGGTATAGGTGCGGGCATCCAGATAGTTCCCGATTTCCTGATTGCCGACCCTGCCGGCACTTCCCCTCAGTTTCAGGGAGCTGACAGCATTCTTGCCGAAGAAAGGTTCTTGGTCAATGTTCCACGAAGCACCCACCGAAGGGAAATAACCCCATTGATGCCCCGGCGCGAAACGGGAAGAACCGTCTGCGCGGAAGGTTGCACTGAAATTGTACCGTTCCAGCAGGGAGTAGTTCACCCTTCCCAAGACGGAGTTGAGGATGGCTTCAAAGCCGCCGGAAGTCGGGGTAATCAGCGTGGCGGCACTTGCCAGATTGTGGTATGTCAGCACTTCATTGGTGAAGTTGCTTGACGAGGAGGTGGAATATTCCACCTTCGTCCGCTGTTTCGTGTATCCGCCGAGCACCTCCAGCGAATGAATGTCGTTGAACTTCTCCTTGTAGTTGAGCGTGAACTCAAAAAGGTTCGAGTTGTAGCTCTTGTTGCCGATAGAGGCAAAGCCGTTTACCAGCAAGCCGACGGCGGCGGTAGAGGGGGCGTAGAAGTTTTGCGTGGTATGGTTCAGGTTCACACCGGCGTTCACTTTGGCAACGAGTGAGGGAAGGATGCTGTATTGCGCATAGAAGTTTCCCAAAATGGAGGTATTCTGCGTTTCAACGGTGGAGTTCAGCAAGTCCGACAGGGGATTGATGGTGCGGTTGCCGATACGCATATCGCCCGTTTCAAAGGAGTTGGCATAGTTATAATCGCCGTCGTCGGTGTAAATGGGAATGACGGAGGGGATGCGGAGGGCATAGTCAAACGTACCCGCCACACGTCCGGCGGATTCGTTTCCAGTCAGGTTTGTCAAGCCCTGTTGCACGGATTGGGCAGCCGTCAGGTTCACACCGGCATTCAGCTTTTTGAACACGTCCTTGTCAAGGTTTATCCTGCCGACATAACGGTTTACACCCGTGTTGCGGATAATACCCTCTTGACTGTTGTAATTGCCCGAAATCAGGTAGCGGTAGTCTTCCCCGCCTCCGCTGAGCGAAAGCTGATGGCTTTGCGTGGCACCGGTTTGCAGGAGTGCGCTCTGCCAGTCCGTCCCTGCGTCGGATTGCAGGTGATTGCCGGGGTATTGCGTGTAGGGGTTGTTGCCGTTCTCGTCAATTTCCTGATAGAGTGCCGCCCATTCGTCGGCATTGAGCAATTCCAGTTTCTTGCTTATCTTCTGGCTGCTGTACGTTCCCTGATAATTGATGTTGCTGTGTCCGCGCTTTCCTTTTTTGGTGGTAATGACGATGACACCGTTGGCGCCACGTGCACCGTAGATGGCAGTGGCGGATACGTCTTTCAATACTTCGATGGACTCGATGTCCGCCGAGTTGATGCTTGTCAGGGGGTTCAGTCCGCCGTCGAACTTGCCACCGCCGCCACCGCCTCCGCCAACACCGCTGCTGCCGGTACCGATGCCGGTACGGGTAGAGCTGTTGTCATTGTAAACAATCAGCCCGTCGATAACATACAAGGGTTCATTGCCCCCTGTGATGGAGTTGCTCCCGCGAATACGGATGCTGGAAGTGGCACCGGGCTGTCCGGAACTCTGCGTTACACTCAGCCCTGCCACAGCACCCCCCAATGCCTTGTCAAAGGAAAGCGTCTGCTGCGACAGCGCAATCTGCGAAACCGAAGAGATGGCTCCCGTCAGCTCTTTCCGCTTTTGCGTACCGTAACCGATAACAACCACCTCGTCCAGCAGCCTCAAATTCTCGCTCAGCTTGACCGTAATCGGCTCGGTGTATTCATACACCGTCACATCCAGCGTCTTATACCCGATAAAACTAACCGAAACGGTAGCCGGAAACGACCGTGCAACAACCGCAAACTTCCCGTTCGTATCGGATATGGTCCCTTTCTTCTCATTCACAAGCAGCACCTCAGCCCCGATCACAGGCTCCTGCGTCTTTTCATCCACAACCACCCCCTCAATCCTGTTCTTCTGCTGCGCAAAAGCGGGCAGCGAAAGGCTTGCAACCAAGAGCAACAAAACAAATCTCCACAATTTTGCCATGACTCTACTTATTTTTAGAAACCGTTAAACATCAGAATTTGTTCCTGTCAGATAGGAGTTCTCCAAGAACTATGGTGCCGATGTGGCACAGAAGCCCTGAAAGGGCAAGAAATTTCAGCCCCACATGCAGCGTAGCGGAATGTAGGGTTATGGGGGAATGCGGGATTAAATGTGTGGGGGAATGTAGAAGGAACGTGATGTTGCGCAAATGCCCCGAAAGGGCAAAAGATTTCAGCCCCACATGCAGCGTAGCGGAATGTGGGGGAATGCGGGATTAAAATGTGTGGGGAATGTAGAAGGAACGTGGTGTTGCGCAAATGCCCTGAAAGGGCAAGAGATTTCAGCCCCACATGCAGCGCAGCGGAATGTGGGGTTTAAGGCAAGTATATATCAATAAAGTTCTGAAAGAACGATACAAACAGCAAACGATGGTTTACAATGCAATATATTATTCTGTCATCCTTTCAGGATACCCTGGCGGGGTCGTTCTTATACCCCCACATTTACCCCCACATTCCGCTACGCTGCATGTGGGGCTGAAATCTCTTGCCCCTTCGGGGCTTCTGTGCCGCATCGGCACCATAGTTCTTGGAGAACTTAGTACTTTGTGTGTCCAAAGCCGATTTGTAGCGTAGTCTGAGGGGATACCTTTTGTAGAGGCAAAGATGATGCTGTTAAATAATCTGTAATATACCATATATATGGTATATTGACGGGGAGGCGGCAAGAGCAAATTACACTCGCTCTTTGCCGTTGGCTACACCGGTTGCCCACTTGAACGTTTGTGCCCCAATGCAAAAAGGAGCTGGGGAACAGAAGCCGGTCACAACCTGGACCAGCAAAAACCGCAAAAACGTGCGCAACAGCAGTTAATTAACCAATGTTACGCAGAAATCCCGAAGGGATGGGATATTTCAGCCCCACATGCAGTGAATATGAATAACACATTTTCCAACCACGGACAATCATATATATTCTGTCGTCCTTGTAGAACCATATCATCCAATAACTCCTCTATTTTTTAAGAATCATCATATTACTATTGAAATCCTTTTCCAACAGTCAAGTGTTTTTGGGGGATTTTGGCAAATATGGCATTGTGTCATGCTAATCTTAAAGATAAATGTTTCATTTTTTCTGCTTTATTTTTTACTGACTTGAACATCAATTGCAGTTTCCTCGCAACGAATTTCATACTTCTTCTCATTCTTAGGCTCTGAATAAACATTCACAGATTGGTGAGAAGTCGGAAATGAGTTGTCTTCCAAATAGTCTTTTTTCCCAAAAATATTTTTCTCAATTTCGTGTGAATGGATATCAGAATGCTCAGACTCTTTTATTAAATTTTCAATTTGCTTTACTTTTTTGAGATAAAAAAGATTTTCCGTTTCATCGTCAGGCATAAGTACAAACAAATAATCTCTTGATCTACTGATAGATACATTCAAAATATTTTGCTTATTCAAAAACATATCAGGCGAACTTGAGATTGTTGGCGGTGGGTTGAAAAGCGAAATAATAATATCACATTCATCACCTTGAAAACCGTGAATCGTACCGATTTGCACTTCTACATTTTTAAATTCAAATCTTTGTGAAGAAAAAAGTCTGGCATTGTTAAATTAATATAGTCAGTTCGTTATTAAGTTTCAGAAACAGGAGATTTAAGGATTTTCCTATCATGTGTTCAGCCTTGCTGCAGCACTTCCCTTTTCGCTTGAATCTTGCCGGGTAATGACGCCACCCGATGTTGTATCCCTCAACGGTAAATGTTTCTGCTTTTGTCTGAAAATGCCTGTCTGCAGGAAGGAACTCCCTGTAACTTTTCCAATAACCGGAATAACAGTATCTGGCATTCACACCTTTAATGTTATCCCAAAGCCTTCTTCCTGTTTTTGCAGACCGGTCTCCGCCGACAAAAGAGATAAACCTTTTTCCAAATCTGTCAACAGCAATCCGTATCCGACAACAGTTTTTTTTGAACCAGCGTAAGTATGCATCTCATCTGATTCAACTGCTTCAACTGCCGATGTATTCTGGGGCAGGCTTTCCTTTGAGCCATAGTCTTTTATCTGCCGATAGACTGTGCCGTAGCGGCAGCCCGTGCCGAAACCCGCGCCCGAACAGCAACCCGTAACCGAATATCAAACGAAGCGGGGAGGCAAGGTAGAGTTCCGGCTCTACAACTCGCCGTCGAGCAAACGCTTCCGCAAGCCTGCCGGAGCCATCGGCTGCGAATTTTTCATGGGAATGGGCGAACACCTTACGCCTGACCAGTGCACCAAGCACTCGCTGATTACCAAAAGCTTCTTTACCGTCGAATTTGACAGGGCAGTCTGGGGAAAGATGCACATCGCCTACTTCCGATGGTACAGTGCCAAAGGCAAAGCCGGCCCATGGAGTCCGCCCTATTTCTTTGTACCAATGTAATTTATGTTTCGGTTAATTTGTTTTTTATGTGTAGAGACGCAAGCGATTGCGTCTCTTTTTGTGGCAAAAAAAAAGAGCCCGCCGTTTCCGACACGCTCTCTTTCCCTTTTTCATCTTCATCAAACTTTTCTTATAATCTCTTTGCCCCTTCATACTTTTGGTGATTTGCCCGGGGTTCGAACCCGGGACCCCATCCTTAAAAGGGATGTGCTCTACCTGCTGAGCTAGCAAATCTCCTATGATCGTTTCGTTTAGTTACAGTTTCTTTACGCGGGTGCAAATGTAGATGTATTTTTATTGTATGCAATAGTAATTGATACTTTTTTCGCCGGTAGGTGCTTATTCGCTCTCTTTCGTGTCGGCGAAGGCTTTTTCTTCCTATTTATCCTCTTCGGTAAGGATAAAGCGTTTGTAATAGGACAGGCACAAGGTGGTTAGCGGGAGGGCGACTATCAGTCCGGTAAAGCCCAGCAATGTGCCCCAGACGGAGAGTGACAGGAGGATGAAGGCGGGATTCAGGTTCATAGCTTTGCCCATGATGCGGGGGACAAGGAAGAGGTCTTGGATGATTTGCACAATGACCACGACCAAAAGAGCCGAGCCGAAGATGAGCCAGAAGCTCTGCCCCGTCTCCGCCGAATGCAGGAGGCTCAACAGGGTGATCGGGACAAGTCCTATCACTTGAAGGTAGGGGATGAGATTGAGCAGTCCAATAAACAGTCCCAATGTGACTCCCAGCGGGAAACCGACGATCCGGAAACCGACGGCAAACAGTATGCCGACACACAAAGCGACCAGCGACTGCCCGCGGAAATAGCGGTTCATACTCTGCTCCACATCCTCTGCCAGTCCTTCGGCAAAGTGGCGGTAGCGTTTGGGTATCAGCTTGTGCCAGCCTGCCATCTTTTCATAATCCAGCAGGATGAATATAAAGTAGAGGAAAATGACAAAGACGATGGCAACGCCCAGCAGAATGGAGAAGGTATTGGACAGGAGTTCCCAGATGCGGGGAGCGAGCTGCCGGACGGCATTCAGTATGTTTTCCCTGTTCAGCAGTTCCATCCATTGGTCGATGGTCACGGCTTCCAAATATTGTTGCCACGATTCGGGGATAAAGGGAATGTAGCCGTCCCCCAAGCGGTATTGTTTGACCAATGCCACTGTCTTTTCCGTTTCCTTAATAATGGAAGGAACAATCAATACCGCCAATAAAGCCAGCACGCCCGCCGACGTAAACAACACGGCAACGACAGCCAACAGCCTGCTTTTCAACCGCAGCCTGTATTGAAAGAACTTGACGACCGGCTGCATCAGGTAAGCCGGCAACCACGCTATGAGAAACGGCAGCAAGGCATTCCGCAGCAAGGTAATCAGGTAAACAATGCCCCCGACAGCCAACAGAGTGAACAGGATGCGCATCACCCGGTCGAAAGTAAACGGCTTGTCAAACTGGTACATTGTCTTATCTTTGCCGCAAAGGTAAAACAATGTATAAAAGATAGCCGTGACAAAGCCTTTATTCGCCGCCCTCCTGATATTCAGCTTCCTGATGCCCCTTGCGGCACAAACGCCCCAGCCCGTCAAACAACTGTTGAAGGCGGATTATATGCAGGGTGCCACTTTTTCGCTGATGGTAAAGGATGTACAAACCGGCGATGTTCTCTACGAGTACGATGCCGGACGGGAAGTAACCCCTGCTTCCGTCTTGAAGACCGTCACTACCGCCACCGCCCTCGAACTTTTGGGAGAAGACTACCGCTTCCCGACTTCCTTGGAATATGACGGGAAGCTGACCGACGGCACACTCCACGGCAACCTGTATATAAAAGGTAGCGGCGACCCCACTTTAGGCTCTGCTCACCTGACTCCCGACAAGAACAGCTTCACCCCTGCCCGTTACGCCTTTATCACCCAATGGACTGCCGCTCTCCAACGAGCCGGCATCCATAAAATAACCGGTTCTGTCATCTCCGACGAAAGTATCTTCGACACCGAAGGCATTTCCCCAAAATGGCAGCACGAGGATATGGGCAATTACTACGGCGCAGGCAGCTACGGTCTGAATATCTTTGACAACGCCTACGCCCTCTGCCTGTCAACGGGCAATGCCGGTGAACGCCCCGTCATCGAAGGCAGCGAACCCGACATCACCATCCGATACCATAATTACCTGACCGTCGCTACCGTCCAAACCGATCGTGCCGTCATCGCCGGCTTCCCTTTCCTGCCGGAACGCTACCTTTACGGTGTTGTCCCTGCCAATCGCCCCGCATACACCTTGAAAGGGGACATTCCCGACCCTGCTCTTTTCCTCGCCGAATTTCTGACCGAGCAATTACGCCGCAATGGTATCGCTATTGACAATCCGCCATCCTGCCATCGGATACAAGCGGAAGCCGGTCACCCGCTCTCCCGCGAAAGGCAAACCCTCGTCACCACCTACTCCCCTCCGCTCCGCCAGATCGTCCGAATTACCAACGAAAGAAGTCACAACCTCTACGCCGATGCTCTGCTTAAAACGCTCGGACTGCGCTACACGCCTGCCCGCGGCGAAGTAATCACTTCCTTCGGCAGAGGCATTAAAACCGTTCAATCTCATTGGCAGAAAAAAGGCATTGACACCACCCCCCTCCGCATGTATGACGGAAGCGGCACAGCCCTTGCCGACAAGGTATCTGCCGCTTTCCTTGCCGATATGCTCGCCGGCATGGCTGACCGTTCCCCCGCTTCGGAGGCATTTCTTCAGTCCCTCCCCAAAGCGGGTAGCGAAGGGACGGTAGCCAACTTCCTTCGCGGCTCCTCCCTGCAAGGCAAAGCCCTTCTCAAAAGCGGCAGCATGACCCGCGTCCGCTGTTACGCCGGCTACGTCCGCAAGGGCGACAGGCAATACGCCGTCGCCCTTCTCGCCAACAACTATTCCTGCAAAGACCGGCAGATGGTGCAGGCGTTGGAAAAGCTGCTGCTGGCTCTATTCACAAATTAACCCTAACTTCCAACCCCCATCTCCTAACTCCCCCAAGAATGGAACAGCGATACAACGACTTTGGCAGCTTCCTGCACCGTATATTCCCTTTCAAGGTGCAAAAGATTTCAGTCAATGCCGGTTTTACCTGTCCCAATCGGGACGGGACGAAAGGATTGGGCGGATGTACCTATTGCAACAACCAAACTTTCAATCCAGGATATTGCCGGACGGAAAAGTCCGTCAGTGAGCAGTTGGACGAAGGCATCCGCTTCTTCGCCCGCAAATATCCGACAATGAAATACCTTGCCTATTTTCAGGCTTACACCAATACCTACGGCGAGTTGGAAGCATTGAAACGGAAGTATGAGGAAGCGATAACCTTCCCCAATGTGGCAGGATTGATTATCGGCACCCGTCCAGACTGTATGCCGGACGAGCTGGCGGACTATCTGGTGGAACTGTCCCGCCGCACCTTCCTGCTGGTGGAATACGGTCTGGAGTCCATGCTTGACAGGACGCTGGAGCGAATCAACCGTGGACATACCGTAGCAGAAGCGGAAGACACTGTCCGCCGCACTGCCGCACGTGGGATATATACCGGTGCCCATATCATATTGGGATTGCCCGGTGAAAGCCGCGAAGATATACTGCATCACGCCGCTGCATTGTCCGCCCTGCCGCTTACCACCTTGAAGCTGCACCAGTTGCAACTAATCCGCCAGACGCAAATGGCAAAGGAATATGCCAACCATCCCGAACAGTTCCGCCTTTATACCGCCGAAGAATACATCGAATTGGTCACTGATCTCATGGAACAACTGCCCCCCGCCTTTGTAATGGACAGGTTCGTCTCCCAATCCCCCAAAGAATGGCTGATTGCTCCGGACTGGGGGCTAAAGAACTACGAGTTTACCACCAAACTGAACCGCCGCCTCGCAGAGCGAAACACATGGCAGGGGCGTTACTGGGGTATTTTCCCAAAAACTGCTTAACATAATATGCCGCAAAACATCCTCTTCTATAAGCTCCTCCTCTGGAGGGAAAAACATATTAAGGGAAAGCATTTCATCCTGTTTGTGAGTTTCCTTGTAGGGATATTCACCTCTTTTTCCGCCATGCTGCTCAAGCTGATTATGCATTGGATACAGCAGCTGCTGACGGGAAACTTTAATGCCGACAGTGCCAATTTCCTCTACCTTGTGTATCCGCTGGCGGGTATTCTGCTGTCGGGACTTTTCATCAAATATGTTGTGCGGGACGATATAAGTCACGGAGTGACGAAGGTGCTGTATGCCATTGCGCAGCGCAAGAGCCGTATCAAATCGCATAATACTTGGTCGTCATTGGTGGCGAGTGCCGTTACAATCGGGTTCGGCGGGTCGGTCGGGGCGGAGGCACCGATTGTGCTGACGGGGTCGGCTATAGGTTCCAATCTGGGACGCTTTTTCCGGGTGGAACAGAAAACGCTGATGCTGCTTATCGGGTGCGGGGCTGCCGGAGCTGTGGCGGGTATCTTTAAGGCACCGATTGCGGGGTTGGTGTTTGTGATTGAAGTGTTGCTGTTGGATTTGACGATGGCTTCCATCATGCCGCTGCTCATTTCTTCCGTGACGGCAGCGACTGTCTCGTATGTGTTTACGGGGACGGAAGCCATGTTCAAGTTTCAGCAGACGGAGGTGTTTGAGATGGGGTGTATCCCGCATGTGTTGGCGTTTGGTATTTTCTGCGGACTGTTGTCGTTATACTTTACGCGGGTGACGAACAAGGTGGAACGGTTCTACCGCAAGCGGCTGGATGCCTATTGGCAGAAATACGCCGTAGGCGGCATCAGTCTCAGTCTCCTTATTTTCCTCTTTCCGCCGCTTTACGGGGAAGGGTATGATACCATCTCTGCCATTCTGAACGGGCAGTCTGAAAGCATCATGGAGCAGAGCCTTTTTTACGGCACGGGGCACTATTGGGAGATTCTGATATTCTTGGGCTTGATTCTGCTCACAAAGGTATTCGCCACTTGCGCTACAAATGCCGGAGGCGGGTGTGGGGGTATCTTTGCGCCGAGTCTGTTTCTGGGTTGTATTGCGGGCTACACCTTTGCACATACGTCGAACTTCTTTGAACTCACCCGCTTCCTACCCGAAAAGAACTTTGCCCTGCTGGGTATGGCGGGCGTGATGGCTGCCGTGATGCACGCTCCGCTGACGGGTGTTTTTCTGATTGCGGAGCTGACGGGAGGCTACGAACTGTTTCTGCCCCTGATGATTGTTTCCATTGGTTCGTACATGACGATTTTGGTATTCGAGCCTCACAGCCTTTACTCCATGCGGCTGGCACAGAAAGGAGAACTGATGACGCACCACAAGGACAAAGCTGTGCTTACGCTTCTCAACTGCAGCAATGTCGTCGAAAAGGACTTTCAGCCCGTGTCTCCTGATATGTGGCTGGGCGATGTGGTGAAAATGATAGCCAAGAGCAGCCGCAATATGTTTCCCGTGGTTGACGAAAAAGGTGTCCTGCTGGGCGTTGTCCTGCTGGACAATATTCGAAATATCATGTTTCGTCCTGAATTGTACAGTCGTTTTCAGGTGTCGAAGTTCATGGTTTCCGTGCCGGACAAAATCCATATAACTATGCCGATGGAGCAGATTATGAAGATATTCGATGATACAAAAGCATGGAATCTGCCCGTTATTGACGAAGAAGGGCTTTACATGGGCTTCATGTCCAAGTCCAAGATATTTAATTCCTATCGCGAGGTATTGGTTGATAATTTTTCAGAAGATTGAAAATCGAAAATTATTAATTTCTTTGCAAAGAAATAGTACGTCAATCTTCCCGTTTTCCAATATACCATCGCAGTCTCTTAAGAACTATGATGCCAATGCGGCACAGAAGCCCTGAAAGGGCAAGAGATTTCAGCCCCACATGCAGCAAAGCTTTAGGCAAGTATATATCAATAAAGTTCTGAAAGAACGATACAAACAGCAAACAATGGTTTACAATGCAATATATTATTCTGTCATCCTTTCAGGATACCCCTAACGGGGTTATTCTTATAACCCCACATTCCGCTTTGCTGCATGTGGGGCTGAAAT
>LBCX01000001.1 GCA_001657575.1 Bacteroidales bacterium Barb4 | reverse complement strand
AAATACAGGTAAGCATTCTTAATTAGCAATGCCCTATTTTTAATGCGTTGACCCTGACCTGCCGG
This sequence comes from Bacteroidales bacterium Barb4, assembly GCA_001657575.1. Lineage (GTDB taxonomy): Bacteria > Bacteroidota > Bacteroidia > Bacteroidales > Tannerellaceae > Barb7. The sequence continues at coordinate 66,362 of LBCX01000001.1, read as the reverse complement.
CAAAACACTTGCGCCGTATGAAAAAGGGCTTATCTTTGCGCCGTTTTGAGAAATGACAACATAATGTCTAACGTTTAATTAACAAATTTATCGGTAACAGTTAATGGAAAATTTAAAGAACATTCAGCCCGTTGACGATTTCAACTGGGATGTATTTGAAAAAGGTGATTCTTACGGCGATGTAAGCAAGGACGACCTTGTAAAAACGTATGATGGCACCCTCAACACGGTGAAGGACAAGGAAGTGGTGATAGGTACCGTATCATCCATGAACAAGCGTGAAGTGGTGATAAACATCGGCTTTAAATCGGACGGTGTGGTTCCCATGTCTGAGTTTCGCTACAATCCGGATTTGAAGGAAGGTGACGAAGTAGAAGTGTACATTGAAAATCAGGAGGACAAAAAGGGACAGTTGATTCTTTCCCATCGGCAAGCCCGCGCCGTCCGCTCTTGGAGTCGTGTGAACGAGGCTTTGGAAAAGGACGAAATTATAAAGGGCTTTATCAAATGCCGCACAAAGGGCGGTATGATTGTGGACGTATTCGGTCTCGAAGCGTTCCTGCCGGGTTCTCAAATTGATGTGAAGCCTATCCGCGATTACGATGTATTCGTTGGCAAGACAATGGAGTTCAAGGTTGTGAAAATCAATCAGGAGTTCAAGAACGTTGTCGTATCCCACAAGGCTCTTATCGAAGCGGAACTTGAACAGCAGAAGAAAGAGATTATCTCCAAACTCGAAAAAGGACAGGTGCTGGAAGGTACCGTCAAGAATATTACCTCCTACGGCGTATTCGTTGACTTGGGCGGTGTAGACGGTTTGATTCACATTACCGACCTCTCTTGGGGACGTGTTTCCCGTCCGGAGGAAATCGTTGAGCTGGATCAGAAGATTAACGTGGCTATCCTTGACTTCGATGATGAGAAGAGGCGTATCGCTCTTGGTTTGAAACAACTCACCACGCATCCTTGGGAGGCTTTGAGTGCCGACCTGAAAACGGGCGATGTTGTGAAGGGCAAGGTTGTCGTGATGGCTGATTACGGTGCATTTATTGAAGTAGCTCCGGGCGTGGAAGGACTTGTCCATGTATCCGAAATGTCATGGACGCAGCATTTACGCAGTGCACAGGACTTTTTGAAAGCCGGCGATGAAATTGAAGCCGTTATCCTGACTCTTGACCGCGAAGAACGCAAAATGTCTCTCGGTATCAAACAGCTTAAAAACGACCCGTGGGAAAACATCGAAACCCGTTTCCCCGCCGGTTCAAAACATACCGCAAAGGTGCGCAACTTCACGAACTTCGGTGTATTTGTTGAAATTGAAGAAGGCGTTGACGGCTTGATACATATCTCCGACCTCTCTTGGACAAAGAAAGTGAAACACCCGTCCGAATTTACCCAAATCGGAACGCCGATTGAAGTGCAGGTATTGGAAATTGACAAGGAAAACCGCCGCTTGAGTTTGGGACACAAACAGCTGGAAGAAAATCCCTGGGATGTATTTGAAACTATCTTTACCGTAGGTTCTGTTCACGAAGGACTCATCACCGAAGCATTGGACAAGGGTGCCGTTGTCTCCCTGCCTTACGGCGTGGAAGGTTTTTCCACTCCGAAGCATTTGGTGAAGGAAGACGGCTCACAAGCCGCTGTTGATGAAAAGCTGACATTCAAGGTCATCGAATTTAACAAGGAATCGAAACGCATCATCCTTTCCCACAGCCGCATCCACGAAGATGAGCAGAAGAGTGCAAGAAAGGAAGCCGCCGGCGAAAAGAAAGCCGCAACCCCCAAGCAGCCGCGCCCGCCAAAGGCCGAAGAACAGCAGGCAGTAGGCAGCAATAACAGCCAATCTGAAAAGACAACCTTGGGCGATATTGAAGAATTGGCAGCTCTGAAAGAAAAGATGTCAGCCGCCGCGTCCGCCGAATAAACACGCGGCAGACAATACAAAAAAGAGGCACCTCTTACGGGGTGCCTCTTTTTTTATCCTTTCCGCAAGCGTGATTAGAACACCACCTGCAACTGCAAAAATACCTTGTCTGCACTCTTGTCTGCCGTCCAAGTGTCGGAAAACTCCGAATGCTGGTAGTTCAGCTGGAAGCGGCATCCATTGGCAACGTAGTAATTGGCTCCGACGATATAATCCGTTGCCGTTGCATCAATTTCCTTATTCGTGTTAAAGCGGTCGGCTTTGACAAAGGCATTGAATTTCTTCGGGACGAAATACCACTGTGCCGTGCCGTAAAGACCTTCCTTTTGTATGCCGCCGTCGTTGCCGTGCAACCATTCCGTGCGGAGAGAAAGGCGGTCGGTCTTGTAGTCCGCGCCTAACAGCCAGCGGTTGCGCACATGGTCTTCCTCAACTGTCGCACCGGCTTTTTGGTAGCGTGCCTGACCGGCATAGAGTCCGCCTGATACGCGGAAGCCTTTGAGGGGTTCCAGAGCGAGTGTACCGTAGAAGTCTTTGGTGTTGTTGTTTTCCACCGTGTTAATCCCCGTACCCTGAATAAGACCTGCCCAGTAATGCACATACGAATGATTGCTGTTTTCAAGCAGTGAGCCGGATACCTGAACGCCTATATCACGTCCGCCTCCGCCGGCAAGACCCATCCCTGCCGAATGCCCTGCCAATGTGGAAACGCTACGCGCATAGTTTACCGATTCGAGTACGGTCATGGACACGGGCGTTTCCAGCGTAAACGCCGTTTTGAACTGTCCGGCGCGTACCTTGAAGGCATTGGACGGCACCCAATCCATGTAATATTCGTACATCTTTGCCGACACTGCTTCCGCCATGACCGTGTAGCGTATCGTATTGCTTATTTTCCCTTCCATCCACAGGAATGCCACGCGAGGCTTGAATTCGTGCGGCTTCACAGCGTTCGCATCGTCATATTGATAGAGCAGCAAGCCGTATCCCCCGAATTTCAGGTCATACGAATTAGCCAGTCCCGGAAGGGTGAAACCCTTCTTCTCTTCCTGAGCGGAGAGGGTGCAAAGGTTGAATGACACTGCCAAAAGCACCAGCCACAATTTAGTTTTCATCTGTGTTGTTTTTTATAATGTGTATTAAATAGGAATTAACTGTCAGTTCTGCAACAACTTTATCAGAGAGGAAATGTCCTCTTCACCGAGGTTCTGCTTGATGCCTTCCGAGTGTATGTCGGCTATGCGGGCGGTGAGCGGCAGCAGTTTGGCAGGGGCTGAGGCTAATGCGAGCCGCAAGTCCTTGTGCAAATGCTTTACCGAGAACTGCGGGGAATAATCGGCGGCAATCAGCTTCGGACGCTTCAAATCGCTCAGTCCCGAATGTACTACATTCTTTTCCACTACGCTGAAGAACAGTTCATCGTCAATGCCTGCCGCACGTGCAAACTCTAGCCCTTCGGTCAGGGCTTGCAGGATGGAGGCTATTTGCAGGTTCATTGCCAGCTTGATGGAGCAAGCCTGACGGTTGCCGCCGAGGTCGAAGAAGGTTTTGCCCAAGGCGGACAGGACTTTCTTTGCCCGTTCCTTGTCTGTGTTGCTGCCGCCCATGAAAAACACAGTCTCGCGGTTCTCCGCCGCTATCTTGCTGCCGGTGAAGGGCGATTCCACGTAGGCTGCGCCGGCTTGGGTGAATGCTGCCTTGAACTTGTCCGAGGCATCGGGCGAGATGGTGGACGACTGTATGACCAATGTGCCCGGTGACAGGTTTGCAGAAATTGTCGGTAGTATCGAATCAATCGCGGGAGGGTCGGCAATTACGATATGCACTACTTCTGCTCCGCTGACTGCTGTGCCCAAGTCTTTTACAAAATGGGGAATGTCTTTCGGTGTCCGGTTCCAAATGCTCAGGTCATGTCCGTCGGCAATGTAATTCTTGCTCCACGCCGTACCGATAATGCCGTAGCCAATCAATGCTATTTTCATCTTTATCTTCGTCCTCACATCCTTAATGATATACCGAACATCACGAAAATCAGGATTATCTTCAGATACAGGAGTTACAATGGCACCATTAGCCAAAGCAAAATATAAATCTAATCGGTCGAACACATCACTTAACTTAAATACCTTTCCATGAGAAAGAGTAAACGCATATTCATTATAAAATTCGGCATTATTAGAATCAAGCAAACCAGCTATTCCAGCATTCCTTTCATACGGTTCTTTAATAAAAGCCTTCAAAAACGCAACCGTTTTAGCAATTTCCGTTTCATCCAACCCCATTTTACTATACAAAGGAGAATCTTCTTCAAATCCCGTAATAAACGAACCATAATAAAAACCGGTAGCAGGGTTACGGCTTTCTGTCATCTTTTTAAAAGGAACCGAATGTGATTCAAAACTACCAGCACTCGTATTAAGTCTGCATTCCAATTTGTAAGATGCGTCATCAGCAAAATTGATGCCCCAAAGAACCATTTGTAACTTTCCCATATCCATATAATTTTATTTGTTGCATAAAAATCAATAGTCGTGTATAATTATAATATCCTCATGCTTAACAAGGCAGTAGCTGTCACAGTAAAACGTGAATGAAAGGTCATGGTGTACGCCTCTTCCCCGGGTGTGCATAGTTGTATGAGAAAAGTCCCCGGTTCATATCTTTTGCGTGATTCAACAAGTGCATCCATCGCATCATTATACGCTCCGACCACTTCATGTCCGACAATAACCAAATGCTTACCGTTGTACTTCTCCACCAGCTCTTCCTGATTGTCCAAATAGTACTTAAACTCTTTCTCTAACATACCTTAAACTGTTTTTATTGCATTTGTATATTTCAGGGTCAATAAACGCCATTATTTAAGTATGACTGTTACACCTTTGGCTCCATGCGCACCCATCACCAATGCCTGTTCAATGTCAGCAGTCTTGGAAGGACCGGAGATAAACAAGCCGAAGCCGTATTTGTCGCTAAACTTAATCTGCCGATAAGCCTCGTGCATATTGTGGACGATGTTCTTCCTGTCCAAAACAATGACGAGATATTCCGAGATGAAGTAAACGGCTTTCTGCCTCACGTTCTGCGGTATCCATACACAGCCGTTTTCAGCTACGCCCACTTCGCCCTGTATGATGCCCAAGTCCGTGCCATCCAGCGCGTGCGGATCGTCGATGGTGTCGGGGTTGCGTGTGGCGATGGTGATGTCCGGCAGGTTGGAGGCTATCTCTTTGGCTTCGGGGTAGAGCGTTTTTATCAGGTCGTTGATGTCTTCGCCCTCTTTGAGCAGGTAGGCGTTGCCACCCACTCCCTGAGTGATTTCAATGAACTGGGCGATCTTGTCGGCATATTCCATCCCTTTCAGGCAGCTGATGTCCGGCAGGTCGCAGGTGAACTTGATGTTTCGCTTGATGTTTTCCAGTATGTCATTCTTGCTGCTCATGGCTTTTGTTTTTTAAGGGTTGAACACTTCTTTCCGGATTTCGTCACTTTGCCTTTCTTCCAAAGGGCAGTGAACGAGTCGCCGGTAAACTCAGGCAACTCGCGCCCTTCGCCCCATGCGTTCAATCCGTTATAGACGGTAAAGCGGGGAAGGTGGTTGACAAGCGGCGCAAACTTCAGCGTGGTATTGTACAAGGCGGGAAGCCCGAAAAGGAACTTCAAGCCTTTTGACATCACCTTCTTCATCGGGTCGGCTTTCCCCAGCGAATCCAAATCCTGCCGCCAGCGGTAGATCTGATCGGCAAGGTTCACATGGGCGGGACAAACGTTGTTGCAGGAGTAGCAAAGGGTACAAGCCGATACATTGTCAGCGTACTGCTGCGGCGATTTCAACATACCCAAATTGATACCGATCGGTCCCGGAATAAAATAGGTATAGGAATATCCCCCGCTACGGCGATAGACCGGACAGGTGTTCATGCAAGCGGCGCAACGGAGGCATTTCAGCGTCTGAAAATGTTCCTCGTTGCCAATAATGTCGCTTCGCCCGTTGTCCACAATCACGTAGTGCAGTTCGCGCCCTTCACCCGGCTTGCGGAAATGCGAGGTGTAAGTGGTGGACGGCTGTCCCGTTGCCGACCGTGCCAGCAGGCGGGTGTAAACGCCCAGTGCGTTGAGGTTCGGTATGATTTTCTCCAAACCGATGGACACAATATGCACCTTGGGGAAAGAAGTACCCATATCGGCATTCCCTTCATTCGTGCAAACTACGATGTCGCCCGTTTCGGCAATGGCAAAATTGCAGCCCGTCATGCCGGCATCAGCACTCAGAAACTGGTCGCGAAGATGCTTCCGCGCCGCGCGCGTGAGGTAGGTCGGGTCGCTGTTGCCCGTCTCCGTGCCCAGCTTTTCTTCAAACAGTTTGCCCACTTCCTGCCGTTTGATGTGAATGGCAGGCATCACGATATGACTGGGGGGAATGTTCATAAACTGTATGATACGCTCGCCGAGGTCAGTTTCCACCACGTCAATGCCCTGCTCAATCAGGTACTTGTTCAAGTGGCACTCTTCGGTCAGCATGGATTTGCTTTTCACCAGCTTCTTCGTATTGTGAGCGGCAAGGATGCCGTGTACAATCTCATTATGCTCTTTGGCATCTTTCGCCCAATGCACGACCACACCGTTGGCTTCCGCCTTTTGCGCAAACTGTTCGGCGTACTTGTCCAAGTGCGTGATGGTATGCAGCTTTATCTCGCTCGACAGTTCGCGGAGCTTTTCCCATTCGGGCACCGCCATCGCCAGCCTGTCTCTCTTCTCGCGAACGAGCCACAGCGTTTCATTGTGCCATGTTCTCTGTTCCTTATTTGCAATGAAGCGTTTCGCCGCTTCTGAATGTTTCGTGCTCATAATCCGGAGGCTAATATTTGTGCAACATGTATAAACTTGATCGGCAGTTTCTCCCTTTTGACGATGCCCTGCATGTGCATCATGCAGGAACTGTCGGCTCCCGTAATGTATGCAGCACCGGTGGCGATGTGGTTCTTCAATTTGTCCTGTCCCATACATACCGATACGTCGGGTTCTTCCACGCAGAACATTCCCCCGAAACCGCAACACTCGTCCGCCTTATGCGGCTCAAACACTTCAATGCCTTTCACCAGCTTCAGCAGGTCTTTTATCTTGGAATAACGCTCAATGTTCAGCTCGCTGGCAGAGGAAAGATTCAGTTCGCGCACGCCGTGGCAACTGTTGTGTATGCTCACCTTGTGAGGAAAGGTGCCGGGCATCTCTTTCACTTTCAGTATGTCATGCAGAAATTCGCACAGGTCGTAAATCTTCCCGCTCGTTTGACAGGCGTGCTGTTCTTTGTTCAGCAGCTTCGGATAGACTTCTTTCACAAAAGCGGTGCAACTGGCAGAGGGTGCCACCACATAGTCGTACTTCCCGAACAGCTCCTCAAACTTATTCGCCAGCGAAACAGCTTCGCCCTCAAAGCCTCCGTTTGCCATCGGCTGTCCGCAACAGGTTTGCGCCGTCGGGTAATCCATCTCCACACCGAAGTAGTCCAGCAACTTGTACGTTGCCACACCGGCTTCGGGGTACACGGCATTGATATAACAGGGAATGAATAATCCTACTTTCATGGTATTTTGTTTTACATTCGTTATAATAACTGCAAATTATCACACATTGACTGCCCCACACAAGGCTAATGATTACGGGCTTCGTTATTTCCGGTTACTTTATTTCAGGCCATTTGTAGGCTGTCCCGTCCTGTTCGGTGTAAATGACGTATCCGGGCAGGTACCAATCCTCTGATAGTGCAACACCATGATATCTGTCATCACCAGATTTCTTGCTATTCCCCCAAGACGAATGGAACTGAAAATCTATGCTGTGCAGCCATGAGATTAAGCTGTCAACTGCTTCCAGGCTTTCCATGAAGATGTTTAAATCGCCAAACCGATCAAAGTCTATCCGGTAATACTCGGCAATACCGTCATTGTTCAAATCCAATACCGTGGAGTCTCCCGTGTCGGTATTAACAAAAGTCAAGGTGTACGACTTTTCCGACGGCGTTTGCGAGTAAGCGGACTCGTCGCCTGATCCGGGCAACGCACTGTCTTTGCTGCAAGCGGATAACATTGTTACCGCGCATAGTAATGATAATAACTTCTTCATTTTTTTATTGTCTGATGTAAATTAAATATATAGAGGATTAGCAGTTTGGGGTCAGTAGTTTAAGGAATGAATAATCCTACTTTCATGGTATTTTGTTTTATAAATGTTATAACTACAAATACTTACTATACTCCTAACAGGGTTTCAAACCCTGTTAGGGGACGATTATATCGTAACGCCTGTGACGTCGGGGTGACGTAGCCTGTGACGTCGGGGTGACGTAGCCTGCGACGTCAAGGTGACGTAGCCTGCGACGCGGGAGACGCAACGCCGACAATGGGGCATTACAAACTGTCAGCATACAATTCGACAACATGTTTGACCGGTATATCGTCGCCGTTTTGCGACAGCATATCCATCAGTTGCAGCATACAAGCAGGGCAGGCGACGGCGACCAAGTCCGGTTTGACCGAAACGATATTGTCCCGCTTCCTCCTCCCTATCCTATCGGCGAGGTCGTGCTGCGTCAGGGTGAAACTGCCGCCGCTTCCGCAACAGCGGTCGGCTTCCGGCATCTCCGCATAGCGGAGACCGGGCAGACCGTCTAATATAGCCCTCGGCTGTGCATATACGCCCAAGGATTTCTTCAAATGGCAGGAATCGTGGTAGGTAACCATCTTGCAGGTATCGCCTTCCTTCGCTTCCGAAGCCGTGAAATTCGCTTTGAGCACATCGGCAATAAACGCCGTAATGTCTATCGCCTTCCCTTGCAACTTCTCTATCCCGCGTTGTTCTTCCGGAGTAAAGTCTTCACGGAAACGCAGCCAATTCTCCTTAATGCCGGATACACACGTGGCACAAGGCGACACTATATAATCGAAGTCGCCGCCGCCAAGCCGTTTGAGGTTTGTCCGCACCAAACGATTGAACGAATTGCGGTCGCCCGACACCAAGTTCGGCATTCCGCAACAGACCAAACCGTCCGGCATAAAGACTCCCACCCCGTGCTTTTCAAACACTTTCATCGTCGCATCCGCCAGCCTTACAAAGAGCTTGTCGGGCACGCAACCGGGAAAGAACGCCACACGGATGCCGCTTGCTCCCGCCGATGTATCAATCGCACCGGATTTGGCGGAGAAACTCCTGCCTTCAAGGGGCTGGAAATGCCGCCTGCCGACAAAGGGGCGCAAAAGCGGTGCCTCAACAGTCCCCGTCTTTTCATTGACTTTCCGCAGAAACAGCCCTTGAAACCAACTGCCTGCCCTCGTGCCGAAACTCATCAGCCCGGGATGCGGCAGAACGAACCGAAAGATAATCTTCTTGACAGGATGCAACCCCTTATAGGCAACCATCAGCTGGCGGGCACGCAGGAATATATCCGTCGTGTTTACGCCCGAAGGGCAGTTGCTCTGACAGGAGCCGCAGAGGATACAGCGGTCGAGCCGTTGGCTGACAGCCTCCACGTCCTTTATCATCTCGTGCGCCAGATTTTCAATAAGAGCTATCTTGCCGCGACTGACATCCGCCTCCTTCATCGTCGCACCGTAAACGGGACAAACCGCCTGACAGAGACCGCAGCGCATACAGGATGCGAGCAGGTCGTCCAATGCCATCAGTTGCCCGGCCAGTTCCGACACGGATACAGTTGATTTGAGTGCTTTCGGCATAACAGCTTCCTATATGATTTTTTTACCGGCGTTGAAGAGATACTTCGGGTCGAGTGCCCGCCGCAGGTTCTTGGAGAAGTTGATTGTGGCGCGGTTGGTTTCCTTTTCCATCCATTTGGCTTTTGCCATGCCGATGCCGTGTTCCCCCGAAAGGGTGCCTTGCAGTTTGAGGGCAGTGTCGAAGATTTCGTCCACTGCTTCCTCTACCCTGCGGAACTCTTCCTTGTCCCGACGGTCGCAAAGTATCGTAGGGTGAAGGTTGCCGTCGCCGGCATGACCGAAGGTACCGATTTCAAGTTTATACTTGTCGGCGATACGGTTGATGTCGGCTACCATGGCGGGGATTTTGGAACGGGGCACAGTGGCATCTTCCAATACCGTCGTCGGTCGTGCCCGTGCCAAAGCCGGCAGGGCATTGCGGCGTGCTTCCCATATCTTGTTCTTCTCGGCGGCATCACGGGCGATACGGATTTCAGTTGCTCCATGCTTCTTGCATAGGCTCATGACCTTGTCCGCGTCTTCTTCCACGCCTTGTGCGTGACTGCCGTCCACTTCAATCAGCAGGATAGCCGCCGCTTCTGTCGGCAGCCCCGCCTTGGTATGTGCTTCCACATATTTGAGGCATTTCTGATCCAGTATCTCCAGCGTGCAGGGCAGGATATGGGCGGCGATGATTGCGGCAACCGTTTCCGATGCCTTGTTAATATCGCCATAGACCGCCATCATGGCTTTGGAAGCCTTTGGCGGGGGTACAAGTTTCAGGATAAGTTGGGAGAAAACGCCCAGCGTCCCTTCGGAACTGATCATCATGCCGCCCAGATTGTATCCGGTAACACATTTAACCGTGCGGGAACCGGTTTTCACCAACTCCCCGTTATAGTCGAAAAACTCTATGCCCATGAGGTAATCTTTGGTCACCCCGTATTTCAGACCGCGCAGACCGCCGGCATTGAGTGCAACATTCCCGCCAAGCGTGGATACCGTCTGTGACCCCGGATCGGGCGGATAGAAAAGTCCCCGCGCACTCACCGCATCGGCAAACTGCGAGGTTATCACCCCCGGCTCCACTACGGCATACAAATCCGGTTCGTTAATCTCAATAATCCGGTTCAGGCGGTTGGTCAGTATCACCAAGCTGTCCCCCGGTTCGGGTATGACCCCGCCGGAAAGGTTCGTGCCAGACCCACGCACCGTAATGGGCAATCCGTTTTCATAAGCCAGCTTGACCGTGCGCCCCAACTGCTCCTGATTTCCCGGTGCAACCACCAATGCCGGAATACGGGGCGCAAGCACTGCCGCATCATACGAATAAGACTGCCTGTCAGCCTCCTCTGTCAGGACATACTCCTTCCCTAGAATACCGACAAACTCCTTTACCAAATTTGCATTCATGGTCATTTCATTTTAATCAAGGATTGAGAATTAGAAGCCCCGAAGGGGCGGAATATTTCAGCCCCACATGGAGCGAAGCGGAATGTGGGGTTATGGGATGGTAGCGGTAAGGGAGTTCTGAAAGAACGACCGAATAATTTATATGGTTGTTCACTGTTTGCACTTTCTGGCGTCCTTACAGGACTTCCTTAACGGTTTTATCTTTAACCCCACATTCCGCTTCGCTTCATGTGGGGCTGAAATATCCCGCCCCTTCGGGGCTTCCCAACTATCTTCCTCAATTCTTCTTCAATAAATCAGGGAAGCATCCAGCTGAGCCAGTAAGCCTGCAGCAGTGTGATAAGACAGACCACCACAGTCATTGCCAGCGAGTGGAATATTGTGAAGCGGAACAGGTTCCCTTCCTTGCCAATCATATTGGTAGCCGCAGTAGCCACAGCAATAGACTGGGGAGAAATCATCTTACCCGTTACCCCCCCCGATGAGTTGGAGGCTACCGCCAAGTTGGGATCCATCCCGATAGCCTCTGCCGTCGTCCGCTGGAGACTGCTGAACAAGGCATTGGACGAAGTGTCCGAACCGGTCAGGAACACGCCCAACCAGCCAAGCAATGGCGCAAAGAGCGGGAACCAAGCCCCTGTCTTCGTAAACGCCAGCCCCAGCGTTGAACTCATGCCTGAATAATTCATCACGTAAGCCAAACCCAATATCATGGCAATCGTCATGATGGGGAATCTCAACTGCTTGATGGTACGGAAGAAACAGGCAAGAGCCTTGTCGATACCGTAATTAGGCATCAGCAGCGAAGCCATCAGACCGCTCAGGAAGATAGCCGTCCCGCCTGCCGCAAACAGGTTGAAGGAGTAGATGGCAGAATAGTCGGTTTCCGCCGTAACGATAGGTATCGTCTTGACAACCATCTGATGCAAGGCAGGCCATTCGATACTGATGTTGCAACCCTTGACAAACCCAAGGTTCTTAAACGTAGTCAGCCCCCAGATAAACACCATAATCGCCAGAATGATATAAGCCGACCATGCCCGCAACACTTCGCTCGGCTTGTACTTCTTGATAACCATACTTGCCTGTTCACCCGGAAAATGCCATACATTCTTCGGCTTCCAGAACTTCAACAGGATAACCAGACCGACAATGGTAATCAGCGCAGACATCACATCAGGCAGATACGGCCCGTGAAAGTTGGAGAACGCAAACTGGGAGAATGAAAAGCAAAGACCGCTGACCAGCAACGCCGGCATCACTTCCAGCGACTTCTTGAAGCCGCACATCGTACAGCAAACCCAGAACGGCACAATCACCGACAGGAACGGCAACTGCCTCCCAACAATCGCACTGATATGATTCACATCCAGCCCCGAAGTCGTGGCGGCAGTAACAATAGGCACCCCGATAGCCCCAAACGCCACCGGAGCCGTATTGGCTATCAAACAAATGCCCGCAGCATAGAGCGGCTCAAAGCCAAGCCCCACCAGCATCGCCGCCGTAATCGCCACAGGCGTCCCGAAGCCGGCTGTCCCTTCAATAAAGGAGCCAAAGGCAAAGGCAATGAAAATAGCTTGCAGACGGCGGTCGTCCGTCAGTCCTGCCAGCGAATGTTTGATAATCTCAAACTCGCCGGACTCCACCGTCGTGTTGTACACCCATACCGCCGTGATAACAATCCAGATAATGGGAAAGATACCGAAAGCAGCCCCCATGACCGTCGAACTGATTGCCATGGAAACCGGCATCTTCCAGACAAAGATTGCCAGAAGAATGGAAATCAGCGTGCCGGCAAGAGCCGCCTTATGCCCGGGCGTCTTTTTAACCGCAAGCAAATAGAACAGCAGATACAGCGGAATAGCCGCCACAAGTGCCGAAAGCAGATAAGTCGGCATGCCCGACGCCAATGACCCTAACGGATCATAATTCTGAATCCATTTTTCCATATAACTATTAATTTAGAATTGAACACCGCCACCAAAACCTATGGCATGGGCGCAAATATATGTAGCATAATTTAATTACATGAGTTTAACATAAGAAATAATCATGATTATTTGAAATATTGCACATTCCGAAGGAATACAGGATTTCAGCCCCACATGGAGCGGAGCGGAATGTGGGGTTATAAAGGACGCCGCCGACAAGGGAGTTCTGAAAGAACGATAAATATATATTGTTACAGGTTGCATTGTAAATATGATTTGTATTTGTATCATCCTTTCAGGATTTCATTGGGGCGTCCTTTCCGTAACCCCACATTCCGTAACCCCACATTCCGCTCCGCTCCATGTGGGGCTGAAATCGGGCGTCCTTGCAGGACTCCCCTGTGTCGCCCTTTCAGGGCATCTGCGTAACATGAGTTATCAATTAAAAAAGCAGTTACAAATACTGTAACTGCCTTTTTCAGCAGAGCCGAAGGCCGGACTCGAACCGGCGACCTATTCATTACGAATGAATTGCTCTACCAACTGAGCTATTTCGGCGGTGAGGTCTGTTTTTCCAGGGCGCAAAGATAGGATGTTATTTCATATCTGAAAGAAGTTTCTTCAAAAAATCACCCAAATCAGCACTTAAATCCTTCAACAGCGGGTCGTCCACCCGTACAACCTCATCATCGCCAAGGAAAAGCAATTCCTCAATGATGACAAAATCGTCATCGGTCAGGTATATCGAAAGGGGCTTGACGAAACAGGACTTGTTGAATACCCCTTTGGCGGAAAGGTTTGTCACGATGCCTTTCAAGGTGGCTGCCACCTGCTCGTTAAACTCATCCTCATTTTCATCCTTGCTGATCCAGTCGAAGATGACAATCTTGCCCAAACGGTTTTCGCTGTCGTCGTATATCTGAAATTCCCCGTTTTCGGGGTTTACCTGCAGATTAAGGTCGCTGACCGACTTGCCGAAATTATCCTTGACTAACCGGTCAACGGCTGACACAACAGCATTCTCAATAAGAGACAGAACTTTGGAATTCATATTTTTCATTTTACGTTACTTTACAACAAACTTCGTTGCTACAATCCTCTCTCTCCCCTTCGCCGCATTCAGTATATAAACTCCCGCAGGCAAAGTCACAGGATATTCGGCATCGTCTGCCGTGAATTGCAGCACCTTTTTCCCCTTCATCGTACTGACCGAAACAACAGCCCCGTCCAGATTGACAAGCCGCAATACGCCTTCCGCATAATACACCCCTGCCTCGCCGTCTTTCACCCCTAACAGGGTTTCAAACCCTGTCAGGGGTTCTGTTGGAGATACTGTCTGGGGTTCCTGAACAACTTCATCCTCTGCCTCATCTCCGTCTCCCGCCGCAAACACCGCCGTCAGCTCCGTATCGCCTGCCAACAGAAACCTGTACGGATTACGGGCAGACACACTGTCGCCCTTCGCATCTGTCCACTTCACAAAATGATACCCGCTGTCGGCATCAGCCGTCAGGGTAGTCTCCGCATAAAGAACCATTCTCTCCCCGCCGCCGGTCACACGCCCCGCCGCCGCATCGTTTGACTTCACACGAACCGCATAATGATCGGAAACAACGGGAAGCCCCTGCCATACGGCTTTCAAATCCCCGTCATACCCGTACCTCTCTTCCGACCCCTTCGGTATGTGAACCCGGCAGGACGCCGCCACGCCGGCAAACGCATCCGCATCAACCCTGCCCCTGTCCGGACTGTCCCATTCAAGCTCTACGTCCTGCAAGTTGGCGCAAGCCGAAAAAGCCCCCCTTTCTATCCCTGTCAGACTGTTCGGAACGGTGACCGACTGCAGCCTCCCGTTCCCCCTGAAAGCCTCCACCCCGACGGTGGTCACGGCATACCGCTGCCCGCCGGCAGTGCGCACTTCCGCCGGAATGGCAAGCGCGGCAAATACATTGTGCGCCCTGTTCGTACTGCTTATGGCAGCCGTATGACGGTCAACGTCCAGATTGTAAACCGTGCCGTTAATAATCTCCGAAAAGGCATACGCCTCAAAATGCGCCCGGACTGCGGCGTCCCCCTTCACGACGAAAGTAAAGGGATTGTCGGTCGAAAGCGTTTTCCCGCCCGCATCCGTCCATTTCACAAAACGGGTGTCTTCCTCCGTAGCCACAGCCTCCGCCGTCGCCTCCGTGTCATACGCATACAGGCCTCCGCCCGACTTTACCGCACCGCCGGCGGCAGACAAATCCACGCGGTAGCTGTTGGGCGCAAAATAAGCCCGGACAACCGCGTCGTTTTTCACGACAAACGAATAGGGATTGCCGGCGGAAAGACTGTCGCCCGCCGCATTGATCCACTTCGCAAAATGATACCCCCGCACGGGATAAGCCGTCAGCGTCATCATCGTCCCGTAGCTCAGATTTCCGTTTTCAAATTCGTAACTCCTGCTGTTTACGATTCCCCGCTTCGTATCGGTTTCGCCCGCGGCAAGGTCATAGTAATTGGGTACAATCGAAAGCCCCTGCCAGAACATATTGCCCGTTTCGTTTCCCGTGTATCCGTAGTTCTCTTCCGCACCTCTGGGAATATGCACCTCGCAGGAAGCAGGCACTCCGGCAAAGGCATCGGCGGCTATGGCAGCCGGCGGTATCGGGGTCGCCGGCAGCGTCAGGGAAGTCAAGCCCGTGCCTTCAAAGGCTCTTTTACCGATCCATTCCACGGAAGCCGGCATTTCCAGTGATGTCAACGACCGGCAATCGCTGAAAGCATAATCGCCGATCCGCTTCACGGAAGCCGGTATTTCCAGTGCCTTTAACGACCGGCAATCGCTGAAGGCATAATCGCCTATGGAAACAAGCTGCTGTCCGAACGGTATTGTCTGAAGGTTGCTGCACCCGGAAAAAGCAGATGCCCCGACGGATGTAACCGTGCCCTCCACCGCTTCCAGGTCGCTGCAGGAAGAAAAGGTACCGGCCGGCAATGACGTAATCTCGGCAGGAAGTTGTACTGTTTTAATCGTCCGGTTGCCTCTAAAAAACTCTAAACGTTCAAAATCGGACAGTGAAAAACGGTTGCCTCCAATTTCTTTTTTCTCTGACAGATTAATATGCTCGCCGACTACTTTCACTACCCGGCTTGTATCCGGCTTAACAAATTCGTAGGTAATCCCGTCAACAGTCTTTTGGCTCACCTCCTCCTCCGTCATTCCCTCCAGCGGCATGATTACCCCCCCGCTGTAGCGGTCGGCATTAAAATTGAAATAAGTAAAGTCCTCCCTCTTTCCGTTGTAGTTTCTTGCATGTAAACGGACATTTTTGCCAAAGGCACGATCGCTTACACTGGCTTCAGTCTTAAGCCAGTCGAAATAGACATCTACCGAATCGTTATACCCGAATACTCCTTTGCCGATGGTTTTGATATTATCTGCAAAAGTAAAGGAAGGATGATTTCCGTCTACTCGGGAAAGCAGGCTGTCGCGAACATTCGCCACAGTTACAAGAACGCTTTTTGTTTCTTCAGGCAGTATAAAAAACAAAAGTTCAAAGTCCTCGCCGTCATAGTTTATTTTGTCCGTGTCGAGCGTCAGCTCACGGCTTCTTTTTCTAATTGGAATCGACAGCAGGCCGGCTTTTTTGCGGAACATATCTACATTATATAATGTACCGGAATTCTCGTCTGCATTGTCCGACCTGTTGTATTCTTTCTCCAATATGCTGTATCCCCGATAATATTCATCCGCTTCTTCTTGCCTTTTCTTTTCGTCTTTCTCTTTGGGTTCAAATTTCATTGCATCCATAATCGCTTTTAACTGTCCGTCTTTTACTAAGAGAGTACGCTTGCTCTTCTCCCCCGCCTTTAACACAGTCTCCGTCTCCACCACCTCCAACCCGGTATAGTTCTCTTCTATCAGGAAATTACCTTCCAAAAATTTACAGTTCTTATTGTGCCTGTAATACTGATCAAAACTGCCGGAAGGAATCAACAGCTTTTTACCCGCAAAATCATTCAGGCGGCCTCCCTTGTTCTCCCGAAGATTCCTTTCAATCAGCTCCAACTGCTGTCTGGTCATCAAGCCGAGTTCCATTTCGTGCAGGTTGGGAGTATTGTCAACGATGCCGCTGCCGATACCGACCATGTTTATCGGCAGTTTTAAGGTATGCAGGCTGCTGTTTCCGGCAAAGGCACGGTCGCCGACAGACGAAAGAGCGAAGTGTTCGCTTAAATCAATGGCGGACACCCTTGTGTCCTTAAAGGCTTCCGCACCGATGACGGCAATGTATTTGCCCCGCCTACAGTTAAACTCTTCCAGATCCGAACCGGCAAAAGCACGGTCGCCGATATAGTTCAGGTGGGGAGGATACCTCAAATTCCCTATGCCCTTTACGTTCTTAAATGCCTCCTTTTCAATATAGAAAACACGGTTGAATCTCTCATCATTCTGAAAGTCCGCCAGATTGAACCCTTTCTCTACCCCCTTGACGGAATAATAGTGAGGCTCTATCTCCTGATGCCAGAAGCTGGTGCCTATGGTCGGAAACACAAACGTTTTTATCCCCCCGAAGGTCGGGTGATTAGTTCTGGTGGCGGTCTGCGGACGAATAGTGTAATTCTCCCTTTCATTCTTCCATTGAAAGATGGCGGTCAAAATTCCCATAACAATAAAAGAGAGAACCATAATGACAGCGCTCACTCCTGCTACAATCGAAGCTGTAGAAGCCGTTGCCAGATTCACAGCGGCTACGTTTGCCTTTGCTGCATCGGCTATTGGACCGACCAATCTTAACGTTCGAGAAAGTGCACCAAATAGAGTGCAGCCATCATGCACCCAAAAATAAGGAATGGTACCTTGGATGGCAGCGAGTAGATTCGCTTGCGCCCAAGCTACTGCATTAGCTGTAACGACAGCCGCTGCGACTTGGAAATTGGTTACCACAGCGGTAATAACCGCTGTAGCGGCTAATGCACCCGGTAATGCAGTACCGAAGCCTAAGGCGAGAAATTCCGTAGTCGTCCCTTCCGTCAAGGCTTCAAATAATAAAATATTAGTATCGTCCATAATAGGGTATATCCTCTTTATATATGTTCTATTCCGCGTCTATTTTTGTTAGTCTGAACCCCTAACAGGGTTTTCAAACCCTGTTAGGGGTTTACTGTACACATAATTCAAAATTCAAAGTAAAAACGCTCTACCTTCACAGGCGGAGCGTTTCTTTAGTCATAGGTTAGCATGTATAATAATAAATTAATAAAAAATACGCCGCAAATATACAGTCAAAATCCAATGCTGCAAATAAACAGGCAAAAAACTTCAGAAAAAAATGGAACGAACCTCTGACAGGGTTTCGTCGATGTCATCTCTGAATCCCTAACAGGGTTTCAAACCCTGTTAGGGGTATGAAACCCTATTTTAGGAGTTATGGTTATCCCCTTCTCCTGTCTCCTTGCCGGGCTTCTTCTTGTGTTCAAGCAATATAAAAGGCAACACACCGCAAACAAATCCGCATCCTGCCATAACTATGCAAAAATCCCAAAATGTATCCCAAAATGCTTCGCTCATCTTATTCCCCTTTCTATCATTACTCCAATTAGTACAAAAAATATGCTGCCTGCAAATGCAAACAGTATTATATCCGTTGGCACATCTATTACCCTTATCAGCGTGTTAACGACTGCAGCTGTCAGTACATAGGTAGCCAGATTAAATACCAATGTTACAAATCTTTCTTTCAGTTTCATAGTTTCCTCTATTTTGGTTATAAACCCTGCGCCCGTGCAGCAGGGCAATCGAACTCCCAACTCCTGTCTCCCCAATTCCTAACTCCTGTAAACCCCGCTTCTGTGGTCAATATTAATCACTTCCACCGTTAAAATATCCTCTTTTATTGAATAAACAACACGGTAATCGCCAATGCGTATTCTGTATTTATTATCAGAACCGAATAATTTACAATAACCGAAAGGGCGGGGGTTCTGTTCGAGAGATGAAACATGTTTCTTTACTAACCGATAATAGTCATTAGGTAATTTATTTAGCGTCTTCTCTGCCTTTCTGCTAAAAATAACCTTATACATTTTCTATCTCGCGTCTTTTATCTTCTTTTTCAAACACCTCGCGCATAGGTGTTGTAGGTTCATTTCGATACCACCAAATGTGCAAAAGGTCGTACAAGTCTTCTAATCTTTCACGCAATTTATACCAGGCGGAACGCAAACTATTAGTAGTCCCGATAGTCTTTTCCTTTCTGTATTCAATTTCTGCCGACAGTAAAACCTTAACTTCTTCTTCCATACTATTCTATTTGTAAACCTTGAATCCCACCCCTAACAGGGTTTGAAACCCTAATAAACCCTTGATGTGCCGTGTATTCCCGTTTCATGGATGCGTATATTTTATGCCGTTTACCCCTAACGGGGTTCCAAACCCTGTTAGCGATAAACTGTACACATAATTCAAAGTAAAAACGCTCTATCTTCACAGGCGGAGCGTTTTTTGTGTCAAGATTAGCAATTACAATCAAAATAAATAATGAAAAACACGCCGCGAAGATACAGTCAAAATCCAATGCTGCAAATAAACAGGCAAAAAACTGCCGGGCTGAAATCTTTTGCCCTTTCAGGGCATCTGCGTAAAACTTACCCCCAACAGGTTTTCAAACCCTGTCAGGGGTTATGGTTATCCCCTTCTCCGGTCTCCTTGCCGGGCTTCTCCTTACGTTCAAGAAATATCAAAGGCAATACCCCGCAAATAAATATGCATCCTGCCATAACCCAAAATGCTTCCCAAAATGCTTCGCTCATCTCATTCCCCTTTCTATTATTACTCCAACTAGTACAAAAAATATGCTGCCTGCAAATGCAAGCAGTATTATATTTATTGGCACATCTATTACCCTTATCAGCGTGTTAACGACTGCAGCTGTCAGTATATAGGTAGCCAGATTAAATACCAATGTTACAAATCTTTCTTTCAGTTTCATAGTTTCCTCCATTTTGGTTATAAACCCTGCACCCGTGCAGCAGGGCAATCGAATTCCCAACTCCTGTCTCCCCAATTCCTAACTCCTGTAAACCCCGTCTATTCCGCGCTTTCTTTCTAATTCTTCAAAAAATTCATTCGCCGGAATTTTAGGTTCATTCCGATACCACCAGCAATACAAAAGGTCGTACCAGTCTTCCAATCTTTGACGTAATTTGTACCAAGCGGAACGCAAACCGTGAGCAGTATGGACAGTTTCTTCCTTTTCGCATTCAATTCCTGCCGAGTGTTCCATTGTTCTTTTTGTTTTTGAACCCCTAACAGGGTTTGAAACCCTGTTAGGGGTATGAAACCTTATTTTAGGAGTTATGGTTATCCCCTTCTCCGGTCTCCTTGCCGGGCTTCTCCTTGTGTTCAAGCAACACCAAAGGCAATACCCCGCAAACAAGTATGCATCCTGCCATAACTATGCAAAAATCCCAAAATGTATCCCAAAATGCTTCGTCCATCTTACTACCCTTTCTATTATTACTCCAATATTAGGACTATGCTGCCTGCAAATGCAAACAGTATTATATTCGTTGGCATATCTATGACCTTTATCAGCGTGTTAACGACTGCGGCTGTCAGTACAAGTAGCCAGATTAAATACCAATGTTACAAATCTTTCTTTCAGTTTCATAGTTTCCTCCATTTTGGTTACGAACCCTGCTGCCCGTGCAACAGGTCAGCCGTCCGCATAAAAAAGCCGCCAAATATATTATTTTCAACAATAAGTTGTGTTTTCCCTAAAAAAAAGTCTCCCGCCGCAAGATGGCAGCGGGAGACTTTACTCAGTTAATCACGACCGTAATGGCATTGCTCCAGGGACCGTCGCCGTGGACATTGCTCCAACAGCAGATGAAGGTGTAGAACTCGCCCTGCTCGTCGTGGGAGAAAGGCACTTTCAGACGGGTTCTCGTAAACTCGTCGAGCAGTGTCATTTCATCCTCCGTCCACGGCTGTTTGCCCTTCTTGTACTTGATTTTGAAGCTCGTGGCACCCGGCGGTTTGGCAAGTTTGCCGGTGTTCTGCGCGCGAAGGTTAAATTTAAGAAAACCTTTGCCGACGTCAATATCCCAGAAGGGCGCGGTGTCCGGAACCGGACGGATCCCGTGAGCCTTTTCCATCGGATCGGGGATTTCAAACTCACCGAACAATTCGTGCGTCATCGCCGGATTTCCCTGCAGGCGAAGGATAAACTGCATGATAAATACAGCCGTATCCCTGCGCTGGGCATTCTTGGCATCCAGCTGCGCGGCGGTGTACTCCTTTTCGCCGGCTACGGCAGACCATACATCAAGCCATTCATTCTGGATAGCGGTCATAGCCGTCACGTCCTCCGCCGGAATACTCAATTTCGCCTTGTACTTAATCGTCATAAGAACAAGATTGTACAGCCAAGGATCGTATTCCACATCCTTTAACTTCTTGAAACTCATTTCATAACCTCCTTTCTTTTTTAAGTTTAACAATGTTGAAATTCCTTTTTTCAAGTCCGATTTCCATCTGGAAATTCCCGATTCCTGCGAAAAATTCCCGATTTCCAGATAGACTTTGTCAATTCCTGCGAGAGATTCTCAATTTCCAGATGGAAATTCCCAATTCCTGCGAGGAATTTCCGATTTCCAGATAGACTTTTCCAATTCCTGCGAGAGATTCTCAATTTCCATCTGGAAATTCCCGATTTCCGGACAGACAACGCCGCCTTTTCAGCAGTGAACAGCCGTTTTTCGCCAAAGCCGCCGGAATTTCTTCCCGCAAAATAAATAAGAGGATAAGAGCACAAAATTACAGAGAAATCGGAAAGTGCAAACAGTCGCAAAGTTATTTTTTGTGAAAATTTCAACATGGAGAAGGCAAAAGGGGGATACGGAATGCCTGCCGGCGACAAATACATCAAAAAGCGATTATTTTGTGACAATTTGTCAATATGACGAAAAAAACAGCGAAAGTCGGACTTCGCTTTGAGGATAGACTTGGCAGGAAGATGGATATTATGGCTACGTTTGCGGGCGGAAAAGGCCAGGACTTTGGCGAAGTTTGGAAACTTTTTATTAAGGAATTCAGACATATAACTTGTATGTTGAAATTCTTTGTAACTTTGCAGTACGAATTTAAATTTATATGCTATGCCTATCCCCAATAATCACAAAGGAAAATATTTTTTCCATTTTACTCATTTAGAAAATCTTGATTCAATTATTAAGCATGGATTGCTTTCTACAAACAAAAAAAATCAATCAGGTATAACTCATATTGATATTGCAACGAAAGGAATTCAAGAACGCCGAAGTACGATGGATGTATCATGTGGTCCAAAGGGGAAAGTACATGATTACGTGCCTTTTTATTTCACGTCAATCAATCCAATGTTGCTGTCTGTTGTAAATTCAAAGAATAAAGACCAACAGTTTTTTATATTTTTGGCTGTTTCAATAGACCATATTGATAATGCTGATACAGTATTTACAGATGCGTCTGCAAACACTGATCCGCCTCCGAATTTTTATGATTCTCCAAATGATTTAGACAAATTAGACTGGAATATTATTGATAAAAGAGCATGGAAATATTCATATGAAGAACGACATAAAAAAATGGCCGAGGTTTTGATTCATGAAAAAGTTCCTATTGAAAAAATTGAATACATTATCGTTTGGAACGATAGCATAAAAAAAGCAGTCCTAACAGTTTTTAAACAAAATAATACCAAGCCACCTGAAATATCTATTGCTACTTTTAAAAACAAATTCTACTTTTATTTTACTAAATTCTTCTTAGGAAGAAAAAATAAATCTTTAATAACAGGCCCTTGTTTTTTAAAGTTGCATTGTTTTAATATCATAAAAGAAATACAAGAAAAAAGAGAAAAAGAGCAATCTGGAAATTATTTATTTAGTAATATAGATGATGCTTTGCAAAAAATAAATTCTAACTTTTGCATCTTAAAAGAACTAAATGATATATATAAACTTCAGACAAGTAATGAAGCTCATAAAGATTGTGTAAGCGACCATACGCTTAAAGTTGTCGAAGAACTCAAAAGTGGAACTGATTATCCAAATTTTGAGGATAAAGATAAAAAAATATTGGAATTATCGGCTTATCTGCATGATATCGGTAAAGGTCCAAAAACAAAATGGGAAGGTGGAATACAAAAAGCATATCCTGACCATCCAGCTGATGCAATTCCCATGTTAGAAAGAATTTTAGTTGAAGATTTTGAAACTATATCAGATTATGAAATACGGAAAATATGTCTGTTAGTAACATATCACGATTTGGTGGCAGATATAATAGAAAAAAAACGAGACATTCAACAAATAGTTGATGTTGCGGATAATGAAAAGGAATTAGATATGCTGATTGCTTTAAATATAGCAGATGTTTCAGCAATTAATTCTACATGGAAATCAAAAGTGGAAACAGAATTACCTGCTTTTAAATCAAAAGTATTAAAGGAAATATCAAATAAGAAATGATAACATTTGCAGAAGGAGATTTTTTTGATCACAAAGCTGATATAAGGGTTAATACAGTAAATTGTGTTGGCGTTATGGGAGCTGGAGTCGCTCTAATTTTCAAGAATAAATATCCTGAAATGTTTAATGAATATGCAAGGTTATGTAGCCAAAAGTTGATAAGACCAGGGCAGCCTCATGTTTGGCATACTCCAGAATTATTTGATAAAAATTTGACAATTATAAATTTCCCGACTAAAAACGATTGGAAGAAACCATCAGAATATGAATATATAGAAAAAGGACTTGTATGGTTACAAGAGTATTTAAAAACAAAAAATAACCCAACAATAACTATTCCCGCATTAGGTTGTGGACATGGAGGACTTGATTGGAGTATTGTAAAAAAACTAATTGAAGAACATTTGAAGAATCTTAATGCTAATATCTTGGTTTTTGAACCAGCAAGTTCCACAACAAAAAAAATGACAAATGAAATTTCTGACATATTAAAAGCAAAAGACATAAAACATATTTTACCAAATGACTCTGATTACCCCTCTAAGATAAGAGGAAAATCTGCTTCAGAACTATATGTAAAAGGGGATATTAGTTTTTTTCATGAGAAAACGATCTCTGTAATTATTGATTCAAAAGCAACTGAAAGAGAACAAAATGCTTTTTGGGGATGTGTAGATGAATTATTAAATCAAAATATAGTATATGTTGTTGGCTTAAATAGTAGTATGGAGGCTAATCTTTTAAAAGAACTGCTTCTTAGAGGGTTAAAAACAATCGTTGTCTTACCTTATGGTATTTTGCAATTAAAGATACGAAGCGATTTAAAACAATTATGGGATAATAATTTAATCACAACTATTTCACTATCTCATCCAAGGCAATCATGGAAAAGTTTTGAGAGTATCAAATCATTAGAATTTAGACTGAATGCTTCGGACATAATTCTCATCAACAGCCAAAAAATACAAACATTAGAAAAATATGAAAAAGAATTTCAAAATGAGAAATCTATTTTTTATATTAATTATTGGAATGAAGGAATAAATTTTTTCAATAAAATATCCGCAAAGAAAATTGGACGAAAATCAGACACGATGCTCCCTAATGTGGAACCTCTTTTAAGTGCTTTGAATATTTGAATACAATTTTCCCGCATAAAGATCATAGAAAAGTAACGAGCGGATTGTTCCACCCATCAAACGAACATACTGAATAATCGTGCCATTTCATTTTTTGCCAGCCATGTTGCCTTTCAGTTGGAGTTGAAACATAAAAAAATGCTTCCCAAGTACTTGACTTGAAAAGCATTGTCTTGATTTGTCCGAAAAAATGTATTTTTACCTTGGAGCGAAAGACGGGACTCGAACCCGCGACCCTAACCTTGGCAAGGTTATGCTCTACCAACTGAGCTACTTTCGCATTTTTCGGCGGCAAATGTAGCGGTTTTTTTTATCCGCCAAAATGTTTGCAAGAAAAAATCAGTTCCCTACAATCAATTTTGACCCTACGCTTGAGGCTGCCGGCTGTACATTGTATCGGTGCAAACGGTAAGTGCTGGCACTGCCGGGAGCAGGGATGCCGCCGGCTGTCAGGTCGTACCTGCTTCCGCAAACGGGGCAGACGGCGTAGATGTCGTCTTCAACAGCAACGACTGTGTTTGCCTTAGCCTCAAACGGGCAAGCCGCGTCATACGCCTGATAGGCTCCGAAGCCGATGTCCATGCCGTGAAAAACCAATACGCCGCCGAAGCCGGTTTTCTCTATGGCTAAAAGGGTTTTATCGTTCGGCATATATATTCTGTGACTGTAAAGTTCAAGCAAACCTCTGTCCTCGAAAGCCAAATCCAGTTCCAGATAGACCGGACGGTAAGGTATCCGTATCTCTTCCACTTTCGTACAGGCGGTTGCCCACAAGGCAATCAGGCAAATCAGGCATCGTTTCATTTTATTTCCCTTCCGTCAGTTTTCTTTCCGCATCGTTTGCCCGTTCAAAGGAAAAGCCGTTGATGATGTTGTGCATCAGAGCGCTAATGCGGTCGTTGCACAGATTGCCGGCACTTCCTTCATGTGTATGCCGCACCGTTTTATCAGGCGTTAACTGCCCCGCCTCTATGGAAAGCCCCACCGCCTTGTACGCATCGCGGAAGGGAACGCCTTCCGACACCTGCCGGTTTACTTCTTCCACACTGAAAAGCAGGGCGTATTTATCATCATCAAGGATATGTTCGTTCACCTGCACCTCGCGCATCATAAAGGTGACCATCCGCAAACAGTCTTTCAGCTCTCCGAAGGACGGAAGGAAAACTTCCTTTATAATTTGCAAATCGCGGAAATAACCCGACGGGAGATTATTCACAATCAGAGTAATTTGCTGCGGCAGACTCTGTATTTTGTTGCACTTGGCGCGTGTCAGTTCAAATACATCCGGATTCTTTTTGTGCGGCATGATGCTGGAGCCGGTCGTGAAGCGGTCGGGTAGTTTGATAAAGCCGAAGTTCTGGCTGTTGAACAGGCAGGCATCGTAAGCCAGTTTAGACAAGGTGGCAGCAATGCCGGCGAGGGCAAAGGCAACGGTGCGCTCCATCTTCCCCCGCCCCATCTGGGCATAGACTACGTTGTAATCCATCGAATCGAAGCCCAGCAGCTCGGTCGTCATCTGCCTGTTCAGCGGAAAGGAAGAACCGTATCCCGCCGCCGAACCCAGCGGATTGCGATTGCATATCTTATACGCCGCCTGCATCAGCAGCAAATCATCGGCAAGGCTTTCCGCATACGCGCCGAACCACAAGCCGAACGAGGACGGCATGGCTATCTGCAAATGGGTGTACCCCGGCATGAGTATATCCTTGCAGCGGTCGCTCTGTGCCGTCAATACCTCAAAAAGACTGCGGACAAGCCCGACCAGATCCTGTATCTCCGCCCGCGTAAACAGTTTAAGGTCAAGCAGCACCTGATCGTTGCGCGAACGCCCGCTGTGAATCTTTTTCCCCGTATCACCCAGACGGCGCGTGAGCATAAGCTCCACCTGCGAATGTACATCCTCAACGCCTTCCTCAATAATAAACTTGCCGTTTGCTGCCGTGACATAAATACTTTTCAGTTCGGCAAGGAGCAAGGCAAGCTCCTCCTTGGCAAGCAGTCCGATACTCTCCAACATCGTAATGTGCGCCATCGAACCGAGCACATCGTACTTCGCCAGATACAGATCCATCTCACGGTCTTTCCCTACGGTAAACCGTTCCACTTCGCTGTCCACCTGCGTATTCTTCTCCCAAAGTTTCTGAGACATATTATTTTATGACTATTTGTGATTATACCTAAATTACTATTGCATTTCTTCACCATCCGAACGCTTCCTCTCCCATCCAAGTCCCCTGCGCCTTCATCGTCTGCTCGATCACATCACGGGCAACTCCCTTTCCTCCTTTCTTGGGCGAAATATACCCCGCAACTTCCTTAATCTCCGGTGCGGCATCCGCAGGAGCCACAGCCAGCCCCGCCATACGCATCACCTCATAATCCGGAATATCATCTCCTGCAAACATCACCTCCTCTGCCGACAAGCCCGTCTTTTGCAGGAAATCGGCAAAATCAACCCTCTTCACCTTGCTCCGCATATAAATGTGAGCAATACCCAAACGGGAAAAACGCACCCGCACCGCCTCCGTGTATCCTCCCGTAATAATCCCCACATGATACCCCGTCTTGACAGCCAGCTGCAACGCATAACCATCCTTGATATTCACCGTCCGCATCGGATCGCCCTCTGCCGACAACGTAATCACTTCTTTGGAAAGCACCCCGTCCACATCAAACACAAATCCTTTGATCTTTTTCAAATCATACTGAATACTGCTCATAATCCCTCCATTTTATCTTTATGAATACCCCGGCTGATTAACCGGTATAACTCCCTCAAATCCTCGTCTTCCAGCAAACTCTCCTGCAACGCCATCACATTCTCGTCAAATCGCACTGCCGGTCCCGTCTGCGCCGCCGAAGGCGACATCTCTGCCACCTTTCCCGCCGTCTCAATAATCAATGGCAGCAACGCCTCATAGCCAATCCCCTGACCCTCCAACAGATTCGCCGCCACAGCATACATATAATTGGAAAAATTACCTGCAAACACCCCCGCCAAATGCACAAACCTTCGCTTCTCCGACGAGAGAAACCGCACAGTCCCCGAAACAGCCCCTGCCACACACTCCAATATCCGCTCGTCTTCCTCCGAAGAAGCTTCCAGAAAAACAGGAACACCGCAAAAAGCCACCGCCTTCTCCTTGCTGAACGTCTGCAAAGGATAAAACACACCGTGCCGTGCCGCATAACCCTCAAACACGCCCATCGGAATACTCCCCGCTGTATGCACCCACAGCCCTCCGTTAGGCTTCATCTGCGAAATCACCCCCTCCAACACTGCATCCTTCACCGCAAAAATATACAATCCCGCATCTTCCCGTACACCGTCAAGCGAGCATGTCCAATCACAGTCCAGCTTCTCCGCAAGTCCCTTTGCCCCCTCTTCCGTCCTGCTGTACACCTGCCGCACCTTCAAGCCCGCCCGTTGCATCTCCAACGACAAGCGCGTAGCTAAATTCCCCGCACCTATAAACACAATATCCATATAGCAATTACACACTATGTATATTTACAAATTATAAAGAAACTCCGGTGCCATATCCGCCTTGTTATACCATTCAATAGTCCAATGAGTAAGACCGAATTGCACAAATTTCTCCTTATCTCTGAGCGGCTCAAACATTTTACCTTTAAGTAACGGCAAAAAGTCAATAACCTTCTCCGTCCCGTCACTAAATTCAAGATGCATCGTATAATCCTTGATATACTCAACATCCGTAACCCGTATTAATGATAGCTCTCCCATTGTCATTTGCTTTTTAAAGGTTCAATAGAATCAGGTTCCTCGCCGTGTTGCAATTTTTCCCAATTGGCAAGAAGTTCATCCCTGTGGAGTTCCATCCAAGTAAAGACCATTTTTACAGCCCTTCCCGGAATTTCTCCTTTTATGATTTCTTTGTCAATGGTAAAAATAGCTTGGTAATCTCCATATTTTATATGAAAATGCGGAGGATTATGATCATCCGCAAACATGGTAATGATAATACCAAAGAATCTGCAAATTTCAGGCATATTTTTTTATACATACTGGCAAGTCGATGCAAAATATAACTAACGCTGATTATCAAACAGTTATATTTTATCGGTACAAATATGGGGGAAGTGTTAGGTTTTTAACAATTGACAATGATAAGTAAAGCACACAAAGATAACAATATTATCTCATTGGCGCAATACAAAAAACATCCAAACCAAAAAGCCCGGACGTTCTGAATTTACCACCGAATGCCATTCCGAACGCAAGGGAAAGCTTGTGTCAAAACTTATTTGTTTGCCCGTTAATATTTAGTTGCAAGCCATCAAAAAGTCTTTTTTATGAAAGTACAAGTTACCGCTTTATTTTGCAGTTTCCGCTATTTTTTTCTCTTCGTTGTAATCGGGGGCATGGGGGAGAAAAAAGATAATTCATGTCCCCCCGTGCTGCACAGGTGGTTGTGTACGTTTTGCCTGTCCTTCAAAAAAAAATAAAAAAAGAGGAAATGGCAGCCTCTGCGAACACAGCCTCTACATCCCCCTATCCCTCTGTTTTTCATCAACGGACAGTTTGCGGGATATTATTCTGGCTGTCCGTGCCGGATTTAAACGGGGAAGCAATAACTTTGCTAGCACTTTGTCTGCCCGGGGACAAAGTGCCGGGAGAATGATACCGAAATAAATAACATCGGAAAAAACAGCGGACTGATGACAGGAATTGACAATGAAAAATATCCGAACTATTCGGGTAAACAGCAAACAAATAAAAACAGCGATTATGAAGTTAACCGATTATCATTGGCAGAAGAGGCAGGCCGCCGCAGAGGCGGTCGAAGAAATGAAGAAGCATCCGCTCTCCTATCAGGAGAAGCAGGAACAGATGAGATCAAACGAGGAAATTTTGAAGCGGTTGCGGAAAGACAGGAGCAAACTTTAGAGAATTGGGCTAAAAAAGAAGGTGTCTGGTTTGATATAGACAGGATAAGAGAACAGCCTTTTATCGGTCGCGGGGAAGAGGCATCCGTTTATGAGGCGGGCGATCCGGCGTATGTCAACAAGGTCATGTTCTATCAGGTATTTTCTGACACCCCACTGTCTTTCCTTGACAATAGGATATCGCTTCACAACTATTTGTTTCCGGATACCGCTTACGAACTTCTCGGATTCGGCAGAACACAAAGAGGGTTTGCGTTTGTATTGAAACAGC
Organism: Bacteroidales bacterium Barb4; assembly: GCA_001657575.1. GTDB lineage: Bacteria > Bacteroidota > Bacteroidia > Bacteroidales > Tannerellaceae > Barb7. Next base: position 36,564 of record LBCX01000001.1, on the reverse strand, counting down.
CGCACATAAACGCAAGTTTCTTCAATCGTGCCGCTTCTTCCGAATTCGTTGATGAAATGAAAAAAACAGGGCTTGAAGCCATGGACGAAAACACGTACTTCAATGAGGATTATATCATAAGCGATTTGCATGCGGGGAACGTAATGAAGGACGGGGACGGAAATCTGTACTTCATTGATACGGTTCCCGTGCTTAATACTCCTGACGAGGGCTACGGTGGAACTCGTGAATATGGAGAACAGGAAAGAATGGTGTCTGACAAGGCAAATGTTAAAATCAGCCTCGAAAAACCTGCATTAAGACTTAATTTGTGTTGATTGAGATTGCACTAAATTTTTATTTAACTGCACTAAATATCGATTTTCTGCATTAAAACAGGGCGGGTTTTATGAAAAACTTCCATTGTACGTTCCCGCATGTAAAAGAATTTATCCGGACAAAAGCGGACGGATTCAATCTGAAAAAATAACATTCCGTTCAACATGCCGTTACCCTATTTTCTCCCCAGCTGATTTTACTGCGTCAGGCAATCTGCCGTTTGTCTTCGGAAGGTCTTTTTTCCTCTTATTTTTATTCAAAAAATAAAAACCGGAGAATAAAAAAGTGAATCTTGCATTAAAATCATCAAGTGTTAAAATGTCATAGCCGGATTGACCGCATTGTAAGTAAATAGCGGCTTGCCGCATTGGATTTGATGCGGCATATCCAAAAACTTAATGTGACTTTTAATATCCGGAAAGGAGCTGCTCTAAATACGAACCGGAACAGACAAAAGAAAAAAACCTCAAATGAAAGGGACGGCTTCAAGAGTATCAAAGCCTTCCTGTCTTTCATTCAGGGCTTTTACAAAGTCGGTCACGAAGAGGTTTCTTGCCATTAACCCCAATTTCATCGTCATTAGTGCATCCGACAAAAAGAATAGCCAAGAAAGCAATTAGAAACAAAAAATTCTTTTTCATGTTGTTGAAAATTAAAAAGTTAATAATAAAACATATTCGTGATTAAAAAAAATCCGACTAATTACATGGAAAAGGTTAATGCACATCCGCATTTATTCTCCATACACCAAGCCGTCTTGGGGCAAAAAATAAGTGAAACCGGAGGGTAGCCTGAATCATATCGGTTATCCCGTAATTAAACCGCAATCCCGATATTTTTAATTTCAGAGCCATAGCCGAAACTCACCCTAATGAAAGGGACGGCATTCAGATGCTGAAGCTCTCCCTTTCATTCAGGGCTTTTACAAGGAAAACAACAGGTGTTATTGCTTTGTTATTTTTATCAAGTCCAGTTCAAAACCTCCAAGTGATCAATATGTCATAGTATTGTTACCGGTTTTCTTGAAGTTGTATTCCCCTTGAACCTGCCCCAACAGCGGATAAATAAACTGAATATTGTATTCGCTTGAGTTTTTGACACTCTCCTTTACGGAAAGCCCCATACCGACATATCGCTCAACAATATTTGTTCGTGCAAAACCCCCGCCGCCAACTATTTCATATATCTCCGTTTTTGTAACTTCTAAAAATACTGCGTTAAACTCTTCATCAATAGTCCACTGCACCTGAACTTGAATTATAGTATTGATTCTCAAAATAAAAGGGTAGTAATAAAATAATTGCGTATTTTTGTATCCAACTTCTGATAATATAACACTATTCGAAGTTAAATAATCTAATTTCAATAATATGTCGCCCGAAGAAAAGGCAAGATTAGAGATAGACAAAAAGCTGGAAGATGCCGGATGGAAAGTTGTCAATAGAGACGATTATTCTCCATCCGTTTCCGCTATGGCTGTTAGAGAAGGCTTGCTGAAAGGTCACAAAGAGGTGGACTATTTATTGTTTTTGGATGGTAAAGCTATTGGTGTACTGGAAGCAAAGAGAGAAGATACAAAATTGTCGGAAGTAGTGGCTGCACAAGCCGAAAACTATACGCATCAGTTATTGAATTGGTATCAATGTTGGCACAAACCGTTACCGTTTGTCTATCTGTCGAATGGGAAAGAATTGCTGTTTCGCGACACCCGCGTAGGAGAGAATAATTATTCGCCCCTACAAACAATGCACACGCCCAAAGAATTAGCCAAAATAGCGAACATTCAGAATGAGTATGTAGGGCTTCCTTATCTATCGCCTAAAGGATTACGAAAATGTCAATACGAAGCGGTTACAAAATTAGAAGCCAGCTTGCAAAAAGGCGAAAAGCGAGCGTTGATGGTATTGGCTACCGGCGCGGGAAAAACATTTACTGCTTGTATGGCTGCCTATCGTTTGCTTTCCTATACGCCTGCAAAACGTATTTTATTTTTGGTTGACCGTAATAACTTGGGAAAACAGGCGGAAGGTGAATTTGGCACATTCCGGCTTACCGAAACAGGAGAGCCTTTTAATACAATTTTTGTTACCGAACGGTTGAAATCACCGAAAATCCCGCCTGAATCGAATATAGTTATTTCTACTATCCAACGACTTTTTGCGGTATTAACTGGAAAGGATTTTGAGGATGAAGATGAATTTGAAGGAATTCAAGAAGACGATAGAGAAGTTACGCTTGCCGACAATATCTTGTTGCCTCCTGATTTCTTTGATGTTATCATTGTGGATGAATGTCATCGGTCGATTTATGGACGCTGGCAACAGGTGCTAAAATACTTCAATCAGGCTCGAATAATCGGATTGACGGCAACACCAGCTCCCGAAACATTGGCTTTCTTCAACAACAATCTTATTGTCAATTACACGCTTGAGAAATCCATTGCTGATGGCATTAATGTCAATTTCCGAGTGTATCGTATCAAAACAAAAGTCAGTTCAGAGGGCGGTACAATAGAAAAAGATGACGAAGTTACCGAAGTAACAGCCTATACAGGTGAATCTAAAAATGTGGTGGCGGATGTGCAGGAAATTTACGGCAATACCGAATTAGACCGTTCGGTAGTTAATCTTACTCAAATTCGTTTGGTTTTAGAATCATTCCGAGATGCCGTTTACACAGATTTATATCCCGACCGCAGTTCGGATTTAGCCTTTATTCCCAAAACATTGATTTTTGCTAAAAATGACAATCATGCAACGCATATTGTAGCCATTGCAAAAGAAGTCTTTCCCAATCAGTCTGTCGATTTCGTTCAAAAAATCACCTATTCGGCAGGCGACAGTACGGAATTGATACGCCGTTTCCGCAACGACAAATCTTTCCGCATAGCCGTTACAGTCAATCTTGTGGTGACAGGAACGGACATAAGACCTTTAGAAATACTGCTATTCATGCGGGATGTCGGTTCGGAGATATTATACACGCAAATGAAAGGTCGTGGCGTGCGCACCATTGGAGATGAGCAATTACGCAATGTTACGCCTAACGCAACAAGTAAAGATTTATTCTATTTTGGTCGATGCTGTGGGAGTTACCGAACATGAAAAATTTATCCCCAAGCCACAGGGCGGAATTATTCCTCCGACAAATCCAACTCTTGAACAACTTTTGGAACAGATTACTCACGGATATTTGTCCGATGATTATTTGCAATTGTTAGCAAGCCGTCTTTCGCGTATCAATGCCAAAAGCAAGGAAAAGCAGCGGAATGATTTTACAAATATTGCCGGCATTACGATGTATGATTTGGCAGTATCTATTTTCGGCGCACTTGAAACGGATACTTTGCCGCCATTTAATAATGTAAATGAACCCAATACGGAACGTAAAGCATCGGTCGCCTTATTGGCAAACAATCCCGAAGCCCGAAAACAGCTATTGATACTCAATGCTGGGTTTGTTAAAATACTGATTCCGAGCGAAGATGAAGTGATTTATACGGGTTTCTCGAAAGAAGAAGCAGCATCTACAACGCAAGCCTTTGAGGAATACGTAAAAGCGCATCGGGACGAAATCGAAGCCCTGCGAATCATCTACAACAACCAAAATAAACCGATTACCTATTCCATGCTTTCTGATTTGAAAGAAAAATTACTTGCAGTAGATAGGCGGTTCAATATGTTGCGGTTATGGAATTCTTACTCCATTGTAAATGTGGAAAAAGTTTCGCAATTACGCACTGAAACAGAACGGGAAGCGCTCACTAATTTAATCCAATTGGTTCGTTATGCCTTCCAAATAATTCCCGAATTGAAATCACTCTCTTCCTTTGCAGCCAAACGCTTTGAATTGTGGTGCGGACAAAATCAACGTCCTTTAACCGAGCAACAAAAAGAGGTTGTAAAACAGATTGTCGAATATATCGTTGCCAATGGTACTTATACGAATAATGAATTGAGGGACGAAAATATCACGCTCTTTGCCCAAATGGTAAGGAGTTTTGGGTCACCGGAGGTGGTGGATGAGGTATTGGGGTCGCTGTCATGGGTTATTTTGAGAGTAGCATAATCAATTATGAGCTAATATAAGTATAGACAAAGTAACAAATAATAATTATGGGACAGTTCAAAGATGAGTCAATTAAAAAAGTAATTGAGGAATTAAATCAAAGCTGTTTTCTTCCAGATATTCAAAGAGAATATGTTTGGTTGAATAAAGAGAGAGAAAAGAAGATTGAACAACTTTTTGATTCAATCCTGCGTGGCTATCCAATAGGTTCATTTCTTTTTTGGAAGTTGAAAAGGAATGACATTGAAACAAATAAAGATGCCAAAGAAGATTCAGAAAAATTGAACTTTCAACTTTATAAGTTTATTGAAAATTATGATGAAAGAAAACCGCATAATGAAAAAGTAAATATTGAACAAATAAATGCAGATGATCTTTCTATCGTTTTGGATGGGCAACAACGCTTGACTTCATTGTATATTGGACTGAAAGGAACTCGAACTTTAAAGAAGCCCAAAGCATGGTGGGATAATCCAAATGCTTTTGAAGAAAAACAATTATATCTAAATCTTAGGTATCAGCCAAATGAGGAAAATCCTGATGATAACTTTGAATTTGAGTTTTATAATAAATCTTCATCACCTAAATGTGATGTCAATAATTATTGGTTTAAGGTTGGTGAAATCCTAAATTTGGGAAGTATAGTAAGTTTTGCTAGAGAAAACAATTTATCCGATAATGAGGCTGAAATTTTAGAAAAATTAAAAGATGCCTTTTGTACCAAAAGTTTGATTTCTTATTTTGAAGAAACAGAAAAAAATCTTGATAAAGTACTAAAAATCTTTATTCGCGTAAATAGTGGTGGCACTCAGCTGTCCTACTCTGACTTGCTTATGTCTATACTAACAGCCAACTTCTCGACTGACATTCGAGATTTAATGAATAAATTTGTTGATTCAATTCAAGACCAAGGATTTGGCATTATGAACAGAGACCAAATATTGAAAACATGCTTATTACTAACAGACAGCAATCATATTTTTCAACTAAAAAACTTTTCCAAAAGCAATATTAATAAAATAGAAACAAATTGGGAAAAAATAACAGAAACTATTTTTAAAGCAGTCAAAATTTTACAAGAATTTGGTTATAGAGATAGATTATCTTCTGCTTATATTTTATCTGTTGTAGCACATTTTGTTTTTAGAAATAATAATTATTCTCAAACAGACAAAGATGAAATGTTGAAATTTGTAAGAAATGCTCAAATAACAAGTTATTTCACAACTTCATTGGATGGAAAATTAGAGGTTGTAGCAAAAACATTAAGAGATTCAAGCAGATTTGAAGAAATAAACACAAAATTATCTAATAGCAAAATACAACCGTTAAAAATATCAAATGATTTTATTGACAGAATGCTTGATTTTCAATATGGGAATCCAGCTATTTTGCCAATATTACAACTGTTATATCCGAATTTAGATTACAAAAACTCCACTTTTCATATTGACCACATTTATCCAAAATCAAGATTCAATGATAAAAACATAGAATTACAAAATGTGTATTTTGAAGAAGCCAATTCGTTGTATAACCTACAGCTTTTGCAAGGTGATGAAAATCTTGACAAAAAGGCAAAAGACCCCGAAGTCTGGTTAAGAGAACACTTTCATGATAATGAAGAAAATATAAAATCAAATAAAGAACGAAATTATATTAAACCTGATTTCATCCTTGAATGGAAACATTTTGCTGAATTTAAGCAAGATAGAACCAATTTGATAAAGAAAGAATTATTCAATGTTTTTGGATTTGATAAAGAAAGCGAATAGTTATTTCTAATAAAGATAAAATACAATCAATGGCAAAACAAAATAACACCTCCGAGCAATCCCTCACCAAAAAGTGTAAATTTGAAATTGGAGTATTGGCATTTGCAGATAATAAAAATGAATTTTAAAAGTTGATAGATATGAAATGTTATTTAATAATTTATGATTTAAGAAAATACGGAAATTATGATGCTCTTTATGAAGCTATAAAGTCGTATGGTACTTGGGGGAAAATAGCAGAATCCACATGGGCGGTTGTAACTTCTCAAAGCGCAGCTCAAATTAGGGACTATTTATTACGATTTCTGGATAATGATGACAGATTAATGGTAATAAAAAGCGGTGCCGAAGCAGCATGGAAGAATACCATTGCAAAAAATGAATGGTTAAAAGAGCAACTTATTAGAGTCTAAGTCATATGAAAAGTAAATTTACAGGATATTACAAACCTACAGAAGTTGAATTCAAAGAATTGTGGGAAAACGCTTTATTCGTATTGGATACAAATGTATTATTAGATTTATTTCGATATTCAGAAAATGCAGTTAATGCTCTTTTTAAGGCAATAGAGACATTAAAAGATAGAATCTGGATACCTTATAAAGTCGCATTTGAATATCATAAGGATTTGAATAGCGTTATTTCCGCACAAGCTAAGAATATAGAATCTTTATTAAATAATAATCCACTAAAAGAAAAAATAGCAACTTTATTTGAAAAAAAGTTGGTGATGAATTTGAACAATCTGTTCTTGATGCAATTTATAAGGATGGAGAGAAACGCTATTCAGAAAAATGTCCTCCTGGATATATGGATGTTAAAGACAAGAAAGGGATAGCTGTTTATAGTGATTTATTAATCTGGAAAGAGATTGTTAAGAAAAGCAGAACCGAAAAAAAGCATGTTATATTAGTGACAGGAGATGTTAAAGAGGATTGGTTCCTAAAATCTCGAGGAAAAACCTTAGGTCCACGTCCTGAGCTAATACAAGAGTTTAAAAAAGAAACTGCACAAATATTTTATGTTTATCCAACAGACCAATTTCTTGAATTCTCAAACAGTTATTTAAAATCAAATATTGAACAAAAAATTATTGATGAAGTTGGACAGGTATTGACAGAACAAAAAAACAACAATGATTCAGAAGCTACAGAGGATGTATATATTCCGGAAAATACTACTATTTCTATCCCTAATTTTGGAGAAATTAACAATAGTGGAAATGTTCAATCGGATAATCAGACAGAACAGACTTTTCATTAATCGAAGAAATCAATGGCAAAACAAAATAACACCTCTGAGCAATCCCTCACCAAAAAAGTCTGGAATCTTGCCGATGTCATCGCTGCAGCAGGCGTAGGCTTCACCGACTATATCATTCAACTCACCTATCTCTTATTTCTGAAAATGGATTATGAGAAAACCCTATTGGGATACACAAGCACTATTCCTGACGGTTATGGTTGGAAAGATTTGACAAGTTTAGACGGACTTGATTTAATCCGGCAGTATGAGCAGACATTGGATACTTTATCAAAAAAAGACGATTTGATTGGCAGCATTTTCACCAAAGCGCAAAATAAAATACAACAACCGGTGCTACTCAAACGGGTGATTTCATTGATTGGCGAAGAAAATTGGTTGTCCATGGATGGCGATTTGAAAGGCGCTATCTATGAAACGATTTTGGAGAAGAACGGACAAGACAAGAAAAGTGGTGCCGGACAGTATTTTACACCTCGTGCACTTATCAATGCGATGGTTGATGTCACCAATCCGTTGATTACCGAAACCGTGTGCGACCCGGCTTGTGGAACAGGCGGGTTTCTGCTTGCCGCCTTCGACTACATGAAAAAACAATCCAACGACCGAGGGAAACAGCAATTTCTGAGAAGTGAAGCCCTGCACGGAAACGATATAACACCGCTGGTGGTAACGCTGGCTTCGATGAATCTCTATTTGCATGGAGTCGGAACGGAGAAAAGCCCGGTAACTTGTTGCGATTCGCTTGAAAAATCACCCGAAAAGTTATTTGATATAGTTCTTGCCAATCCGCCTTTTGGTACACGCCCGGCAGGTTCTACGAATATCTCGGCGATGCGTGACGATTTATATGTATCGACCAGCAACAATCAGCTCAATTTTCTGCAACAGATTATGTTAACGCTGAAAAACAACGGAAGGGCTGCGGTGGTATTGCCCGATAATGTATTGTTTGAAGGTGGCGCAGGCGAAACGGTTCGCAAGAAATTGCTTTCGGATTTTGATTTGCACACCATCTTACGTTTACCAACAGGTATTTTTTATGCCAATGGTGTGAAAGCGAACGTATTGTTTTTTACCAAAGGAAACCGAACTAAAGAAATATGGTATTATGATTATCGCACGGAAATCAAACATACTTTAGCCACAAATCCTATTCAACGCCATCATTTAGATGATTTTGTGAATTGCTACAATTCTGAAAACCGCTTCAACCGCAAAGAAACCTATTCCGCAGAAAATCCGAATGGTCGTTGGAGAAAATATACCTATGAAGAAATCATTGCGCGAGATAAAACGAGCCTTGACATTACATGGCTTAAATCAGGTGAAGAAACCATTGATTATTCGCTTGCCGAATTAATGACAATGATAGAGGAGAAAAGCCAAAACATCCTTTCGGCAGTAAGTTCTTTGAAGAACATAATTGGAAAAATTGAAGAATAAAATAAAAATAAATACTATGAGCGCATATCAAATACAGATGCTCCCATTACAAGGGGAAATTGAAACAAGGTCGATATTAAAGAAACTTGCATCGGCACGTAGTGCACTTGCCGAAATGAAAGGCGTAACGTTAAGCATTCCTAATGAGCGTATTTTGATAAATACGCTTGCCCTGCAAGAAGCGAAAGACAGTTCGGAAATTGAAAATATCATCACAACACAAGATGAGCTGTTTCAATCTGATTATGCTGCTAAAAAATTTAAAACTGTTGCTACGAAAGAAGTCTATAACTACGCTCATGCACTTTTGTCAGGCTTTGAAGATATGAAGAAAAACGGTCTCTTGACATTAAATCAAATTATTGATATTCAGTCTATTTTAGAAGAAACAAGAGCCGGTTTTCGAAAATTGCCGGGAACAGAACTAAAAAATGAGCGAACAGGTGAAACGGTTTATACCCCGCCACAAAATCATGACGAGATTGTGCATTATATGCAGAATCTTGAGCAATTTATCAATGACGAAACACTATCGAATTTAGACCCATTGGTAAAATTGGCGATTATTCATCACCAGTTTGAAAGCATCCACCCATTTTATGATGGCAATAGGAGAACCGGACGAATTATCAATATTCTTTATTTGGTAAACGAAAATCTATTGGATATTCCTGTTCTCTACCTAAGTCGGTTCATCAATCAAAATAAAGGAGCGTATTATTCTTTGTTACAGAAAGTAAGAACCGAAAATGCTTGGGAAGAGTGGATATTGTTTATGCTGGATGGTATTGAGCAAACCTCTCGACAAACAATAAGAATCATTCAAGGCATAAAAACACTCATGCAGACGCAAAAGCACAAAATCAGGACAGAATTGCCCAAAATTTACAGTCAGGATTTGTTAAACAGTCTTTTCAAATATCCCTACACAAAAATTGATTTTATGATGGCAGATTTGAATATTAGCAAATCAACTGCAATACGTTACTTAGATGAGCTGACAAAAATGGGAATTTTAGATAAACAAAAAATCTGGAAAGAAAGTTATTACATTAACAATGAACTATTTACATACTTAGCAAATGTTAATGAAATTCCACTACAATAACATCAGGTGTCAAAAAAGCCGATTATTGACACCTGACAATAACATCAAGTGTCAAAAACTCCAATTATTGACACCTGACAATAATATCAAGTGTCAAAAACTCCAATTTTTGATACATGAGAATCTGATAGGTAAAGAAAATAGCCATTTCCTATATATGACAAATTTATATGTATAGAAAATATACATTTCATTACTTTTAAAAAATGAATACAAAGCAATTACGTCAAAAGATATTAGACCTCGCCATTCGTGGCAAACTTGTTCCGCAAGACCCCAATGATGAACCTGCATCGGTGCTTGTTGAGAAAATTCGTGCCGAAAAAGAGCGGTTAATCAAGGAAAAGAAAATCAAGCGAGATAAGAATGAATCGTTTATTTTTCGTGGTGAAGATAAATCCCATTATCAGAAGTTCGCAGATGGAACGGTGAAATGTATTGAGGATGAGATTCCGTTTGAAGTGCCGGAGAGTTGGGCATGGTGCAGGTTAGGAAATCTATGCCAGATTAAAGGAGGGAAGCGAATTCCAAGTGGTAGAACTTTTGTTAAAGGAAAAACGAATCATATTTATATTCGTGTAACGGATATGAAAAATAATACTATCCTTACTGATGGATTAAAGTATATTGATGATGATGTTTATGAAGCTATAAAAAACTACACAATAAATAAAGATGATTGATATCTAACTATTGCCGGAACAATAGGTGCGGTAGGAATTATTCCCACTATGTTCGATGGGATGAATCTGACAGAAAATGCCGTCAAATTAACCTCAATAAGTATTGATAAGATTTATCTCATGTATTGTATTTCTACCCAATTTGTTCAGGAACGATTTATTTCTCGTTTTCATCAAGTGGCACAGCCAAAGTTGTCTATTGAGACTTCCTTAAAAACTATTATACCGATTCCCTCTTTATCTGAGCAAAAACGTATTGTTTCTATAATTGAAGATGCTTTTACCATAATTGATAATCTTGAAGAAAACAAACAGTCTTTAGAACAAGTCATCAAGCAATCCAAATCCAAAGTCCTTGACCTCGCCATTCGAGGTAAACTTGTTCTTCAAGACTCGAACGATGAGCCTGCATCCATTTTGTTGGAAAGAATTAGAGCAGAGCAGAAAAAGGCAGGGAAGAAGGTCGAAAATACTTTCGATAATTCACATTATCCAGAGTTGCCAAGGGGATGGATAATTGCTCAATTATCAGATATATGCGTTTATGAAAGAGGAATAACCTTTCCATCTTCAGCTAAACAAATGAGTAAATCCTGTGATTCTATTGCATGTGTAAGAACAGCAAATGTGCAAGAGATTTTAGAATTGGATGACTTATGGTACATTGACAAGAAATACATAAAAAACAATTCAACAAAATTATTGAGGGATGGTGATATAATAATGTCCACTGCTAATTCCAGAGAATTAGTTGGGAAAACTTCATACGTTGAAACCGTTCAACAAGAAATGACATTTGGGGGATTCGTTATGGTTATACGAACACAACAAATTGATAGTAAATATATTTTCTATCTATTACGAAGCATGTTTGGCAAAGGTTTATTTGCCAATGGCTCAACACAAACTACGAACATTGCAAATATCAATACTGTTGTGTTAGGAAATTTCAGTATTCTTATTCCACCTTTGGAAGAACAAAAACGCATTGTAAAAAAAATTGAAACTACGTTTCAAATACTGGATAGCATTCAAAATAACATCTAGGTCTTATTCATAAAGTACTTTTGTTTCCATAAACTTTTAAATATCAAAAGAATATGGTAACATAATTTCAGAAATTCCTTGAAAAGAGTAACTTGTCTAAGAGTACGGTCACATCTTATGTGTGGACAATCAATCATTTTCTTACTCAGTATGAAAAGATTGACAAAGAAAATCTTTTAGCTTATAAAGGCTATTTGATAGAACATTTCAAACCGCAAACGGTCAATTTGCGATTGCAGGCATTGAATAAATACCTTGAATTTATCAGCAAAGAACGTTTGAAACTCAAATTCGTGAAAGTGCAGCAAAAAAACTTCCTCGAAAATGTAGTCAGCGATGCAGATTACAAGTTCATGAAAACCAAACTAAAAAGCGATGGACATATCGAATGGTATTTTGTAGTTTGGTTTCTGACGGCAACCGGTGCGAGAATTAGTGAATTACTACAAATAAAGGCAGAACATGTTGAAACCGGTTATTTGGATATGTACACCAAAGGCGGAAAGGTTCGCAGGCTTTATATTCCTAAAAAACTTCGGGAAGAAGCAACAAAATGGCTGAAAGAAAAAAGTTTTTCTTCGGGATATATCTTCCGCAATCGTTTTGGCGAACGAATTACAGCAAGAGGTATTTCGCAACAACTCAAACATTTTGCCGAAAAATACGGATTAAACACCAAAGTGATTTATCCTCATTCTTTCCGTCATCGTTTTGCTAAGAATTTCTTGGATAAATTCAATGACATTGCTCTACTTGCTGATTTAATGGGCCATGAAAGCATTGAAACGACACGAATTTATTTGCGAAGAACCGCAAGTGAACAACAAATGATTGTTGATAAGATTGTTACATGGTAGTGGGATAATGATAAAAGCGTAGGGCTCAATCACCTACGCTTTTATTGATTGCTCAATTGCATCTAATTGATTAAATATTGTTTCTATTTGTTTTACAATACGCGTTTGTTCGCACAAAGGGGGGATTGGATATAAAAAAGATGTAATATTTTCATTATTAATAGATGGAGAATTATCGCCTTTCATAAAATTATTCAATCCATTTATCACATACGATGAAATCATCAAGAAGAATAAATACTTAGGTTGTAATATGTTATTATTGGGAGTACAAACAAAAAAGCCAGTAGATGCAATACATTCTGAATATTTCTTATCAACATATGCTATATTTTCTAAGTAAGGTCTTACCATTGAAAATAACACATCTCCAATGTGAACCTTTCGAGAAGCACGACTCGGAGCATCGCAAACTCTTATTTTTTTAGAAGAAGATATACTATGCGATTTATTGTCAATGGCATCAATATCAATATATCCAAAAGTATCTCCTTTTGGTTTTTTACTTTCCATTGATATGAGACAGTCTTCGCCTTGACACCATACCCAACTATCTGGCACCACAAACGGATAATGTGAAATATCAGAAACTTCTGCAGCTTTTTTTCCTATCTTTTTCTGCTCTATCTTAATCTTTTTCAACAAAACTGATGCAGGCTCATCGTTAGAGTCATGCAATACAAGTTTACCTCGAATGGCAAGGTCAAGGACTTTGGATTTGGTTTGTTTGATTAAATCAAAAATTTCGTCTTTATTATTTTTTACTTCGTCTATTTTATTTTCTATTTCTTCTAAGGACGATATAATACGCTTTTTCTCATTTAAAGATGGAATGGGAATTAAAAATTGTTTAAGAACATCAAAAGGAGGAATATTTTTAATTGCTGTTCCTTTCCCTTGTTTTATTGCTTCATTCTTTAAAACGAAATCAAAATACATCAAATAAAAAGGTGCTATTTGATTATTGTAGAGTTTCATTCTCATTAATGCCTGATTAATAATTCCTTTCTGAATATTACGTGGCATAATGTATGTTTCTCCTATTGTCCCAGCACAACTAACAATAACGCCTGATTTTCAATTGAAAATCAGGCGTTTAGCGTACACAGAGCCGGTACAGACCCGCCATGTGGTGTTCGAAAACCTGCTCCGGGTCTATTACCCCCAAATTAGGTTCCTTATCCGACATGAAATACCGTCTTCATACAAGCGAATCGTTGTAACGGTATCCTAACTCATACGAATGAAATTAGGATAGTGGAACCTAATCGGGGGTACAATATCTTTGCATTAGAATCCAGAACTTCTGTATCGTTTCCCTATAATAAGGGAAATTAGCTTCCTTTCTTAAGAATATTCAGGGAGAAAAAACCATTGTTTTTCTCCGTTAAAAAGGTTACAAAAAAGTATGCATGGACAATCGGAAACCTGTTCCGAGGTCTATTACCCCCCAATTAGGTTCCCTGTCCGGCATGAAATACTGCTTTCATGCAAGCAAATCGTTGTAACGGTATCCTGACTCATGCGAATGAAATTAAGATAATGGAACCTAATCGGGGGTATAATACTACTGCATTAGAATCCGGAACTTTTGTATCGTTTTCCTATAATAAGGGGAATTAGGTTCCTTTCTTGAAGGGTATTCAGGGAGATTACACAGACAAAAGTTTGTACCTTTTCAAAAATGCCTGGCATTCACTTTCTTCATTGCTTTGGTATCAGGTTTTTGTTGCAACGGGATGCCGCGTAGTAGCTGTGGATTACATACTGCCTCTTTGTTTTCATACATGTATATTGTATCCAACAATGCTCCATGATAATAAGTAAATTTGAAAAACCTGCCTTTCTCATCGGTATAATATTCAATTGAAACGCCTTTTCCAACATAATGATGGATAATCAGGCATTCTTCCTCTACCGTTGTTGCGCCGTCTGTGACGGCATTTGCAGTTTCTTTTACTTTTTCTGCATTGAGAGCTACTGCATGTTCCTGCGTTGCTGCCATTTCTTTTTTTGACCTCCCGAACCTGATTTCATCTATCCCGTCCCGGTAAAGTAATATGGCGTTTTCTATTTTCTGCTCAAGTTCTGCTAAGAATCTGTTCGAAGTATCCGTATCAAACGGAGCTATATTATTCCGATAGTTGAAGGCCTCCTTTTTGTTTATATCTTTACATTTTTGAGCAATGTATATACTGCGTTTCAATAACGGATAAACAATATGCAGTAAGTCATCCCTATTTATATCGTCAATGTTTTTAAGTCGTTCCACATCGAATAGGAAACCTTGCTTATGAATACCTTCATAAAATTTCAGGAGCAATTCTCCTGCCTGTATAAAGAACTTGGGACTTCTTAACATTTCCCACGTTACATCATGTCCGAATATTTCTTTAATTTTAACTTCGGACTGAAGGCTTAATTCCATTCTCAACCAATGTTGTTTTTTATACTGCTCGGGAATGGGGTATTTCACGCTTTGGGCATGGGCGATTTTATCATAAAACACTAAATGTATTGTCGTCTTTGTATAGTAAAGTGTTTCTTCTTTAATATTGCTACGGTGGGCTTGCGTTCCGGGTAGGGCTTCAGCTCGTCAAGATATTCGTAGTAAACAAAGGGAGGGTTTTCCATCTGCATATTAACAGCTATTTCAAGCCATTTAAGAGTAAACTTGTTTAGCGGGATACCTATTTTATCCTGAATCATTTCCGTAGCAGTTATTAAATCCCTGTACGTAAACGGTTCAAGATTGAATCCCTTGTACCATTTCCAAGGTGAAAATTCAATTTTCATCCTATCCGATGTTACGGTTATTTTCGCATCATTGCTGCCGTTTGGGTTGGGACTTTTTATATAGACAATGATGGATTTGCCTTTCGTGACATACTTAAACCTTTGGAATATTATGGTACGGAAATTAATATCCGGATAATCGGATTGACGTGCTTCTAAACAAATTTTATCAAACATAAAATAGTGACTTTGATTACTAAGCCATGAGAAAAATACAGCTTATTGCAGGAACACCTTATGATAAAAGTGTTCCTGCAGCTTATCCTTTCTTCATCTTTTGGTTTGACAATATTTTTCTGCTTCCATGGCTAATTCGCTTTCGCTTTTCCGCTTTCCGGCAGATAACCATTTATCTATTTCTGATTGAAGAAAGCGCAGCTTTTTGCCTCCTTTGTGATGAGGAATTTGACGGTTGTTTACCCAACCGTAGATAGTTGCCTTTGCGGGTTTGTCGGGTAAATATTCCCTCAGTTCATCAATGTTCATCCAACAATCCGTAGCAGGGACAGGAGATTTTTCCTGTGCTTTCAAAAATCCCTCCAATGCTTCAACTTTACCAATGAGATATGCCAATGCTTTAGGCATAGTCTCTAATGTAATGTTTTCATTCATAAATTTATTATGGGGCATTTGTTTAAGTCTTCTATCTCTGCCCGGCAGGAAATAAAAAACCGCTACCTTGATATAAGATAGCGGTGCAAAAGAATATATAGAATAAGGGTGTAACCCCTTACTGTAACCCTTACAGATTTACTTATTATTATATTTGTTTCTGTTTATTAATGTTTTACATTTTTTCGCTCACCAATTTTATTGTATTTCAATGTTTCCTCAATATTCAAATCTTTAAGCATTTTATTTACTTTCTCAATCTCATCCTTCTGAGCAGACGTAAATTCGTCATGCTTTGAAAGATGCGTTCGAATAGTATTTTCACTATTTCCGGTTATATACGAAATAAACGTTGCTATTTTAGTTTTATCGGCATTTGAAGAATCTACTCCTGATTTTTTCAATAATATTTCCATCACCTGAGTAGTTACTTTCATTGTTCCTCCTTTTGATGTCTTAGGTTGCTCATCCATATTTTCATTTGCTAATTTATCTATACTCTCAATTGCCGTTTGAATTTTTTGCAAGTCTATTGATTTTGTTTTCTCATAGTCTTCAAGATACAATCCTTTTTTAATCAATCTGTCGGCTTCAAAATCCGCCATTTTTTCTGATACTCAATATATCTTTTTCATATTCCATATTGCCTTCCTTATCGCCTTGCAAGGGTCGTTGTGGTACGTAATAAAAGGACGGTAAATAGAATTCTCGCTTCTTTACATCACTTTGTAAGTGAACAAAATAAGGTTTTAATTCAATAAGTTTATTTTTCACATCATTATCGCTACTTAATAACACATAGTTAACTAAATTATCAACTAAATCTATTGAATTTTCGCTAATAGGATTACTACCATTAAAAACGGAATACAGATGGGAGTTCACTTCAAGTTCTATCTCTGATATACTTTCCAATGCTTCTTCCTTAGTCATAATTATTTGTATTTAAAATATTTGTATTTGTTTGCTGCTTCTCTTTTTGCTTCCTCCAGTGTTTTGGCATACACCATTGTCGTGCCAATATCCTTATGTCCCAACATTTTCTGAATGGTGGTAATCTGTGTTCCGCTTGCTAATTGGAGGGTGGCGAATGTATGCCTGAAGCAATGGAACGTAACGTTCCGGATAATGCCTGCCGCACCCAGCCACTGAGCCAATGCCTTGTTGGCGTAAGCGGAATATTTAAAACCCTCAAATACAATATCCGGCGGACTGCGCCTTTCCCCGCATAGATGTATGGCTTGTTCCGATACGGGCAACTCTTCGTATTTTCCTGTTTTCTGAATGGTGTATTTTAGTGTATATAGTCCGTTATTGTCTGTTATTTCTCCCCAACGCATTTTGCGTATGTCGGAATGCCTTAAGCCGGTCAGGGCGGAGAACAGGGTGGCACGTTTCAATACTGGATTTGTGCAGGGTGTGCCTGCCAATATTTTCAGTTCGTCAAGCGTAAGGAATTCCCTGCGGGTTTCCTTTTCCCTGATGCTCTTCAGATCGGCATTGATGTCTTTGGAGATATAACCGTATTTGTATGCAGACTTTAATGCTATTTTGAATTTGACAAAATAGGCGGCTGCCGTATTGTTTGAAAGTTGAGTTTTGTCGCTTCGGTGTGATTGAACGTTCAGCAGGAAGTCACGGTAGCGTTCGCACCAAAGCAGGTCAATATCGCAAAATCGTTTGGTTTCCCTGCCATCGGACTTCAATGTATAGGCTCGGATATATTTTAATGCCGATTGCCAGCTGCAGTAATTGGAATCCCTTTTGTCTTTTCCCATGTCCTGGAAGTAAGTAATGAAGTCACCTTTGCCGCGCTCTTTGGCTTTTAACAGTTCCGCTTCCTGATCGGTATATATCTCCGCCTTGCTTAATTCGTTCTGCCGGTTGGCTTTGATAATATCGGCAAGGCGGATTGTTTCACGGTCTGCCTCGTTGTATTTGTGGGTGCCGTCCCTGTTCGTGTGCAATTCGCCTTTGCGGTTTTGCAGCGGAACAACGTACATGCCTAAATACTCCCGACGGGTTTCCTTTCCCGTTTGCGGATTGTAAACGGCAGGATAATAATCAAGATACAAGGTTTCCTTGCCTGTGTCAAGCATCCGAAAGCGCAACGTTACTTTTGTGGTTTTTAATTTTCTCATTTCCTGTTACCCTTTAGTTTGTCAATATGTTGTTTGCTGTAAAAGAGTTTTCCGTTTACACGTTTTTTGGGTATGGCATACTTGGAAACAAATACATACACGGCTTGCTCACTCATCCCGTACCATTCCATTATTTCCGATGAGGTGCACCAACCGGCAAGATTAACCGCAGTGTCATCAAAACCTTTCTTGCGGAAATAAGCATCTGTTTTGTTCTTGGCTGCCAGTGTACGTGTGCCGTCCTTTTTAGTTGGTATGTTTTCGACATTGATAATCTTTCTTATCTGATGTCGGAGTATTCCATATCTCTCTGTTATATCCGCAAGGGTGTACCACTCATCAATGAATTTTTGTTTGTTTACAGGCAATACCTGATATGATCCTATTTCATTAAAAAGGGTATCAATATCCATCCTGCGTATTAATGTGGTTCGGCGTGATATTCTAATTGCCGGAATAATGCCCTTGTGACAATAGTTATAGACACTCTGTTTACACCAACCCAGTATTTGAGCCGCTTCGGATACACTAAGGTACTCTTGTCCTGAAAGATTTTTAACTGTTTTCTCCTTTGTTTCTTTACCCGTCAGTGATTCGGTTAATGCTATAACCTCTTGTCTTTTGATTTCTTTATACGCTTTTCTGTTACATGAGTGGGAACAATAGCGTACAGTACTTTTGAATGCCTCAAATTCATTTCCGCAATACTCACATACCTTTCTAATCGGGTGCTTTCCTTTCATGCGCTTTTCTGTTGTTTCGCCATTTTTTAGTCTACCATAGTCCACTATAGTCCATGTTAGTCCAAATAGGCGATTTCTTCTTAAAATAAACAGATAACAAAGCATATTAACGATAAATATAATAAAAATAAAAACCGCTATAATAGAGTATATTATAGCGGTTATTAGTAGTTTGTTCCTGTTTGCTTTTGGCAAGTTACTTCCCAATGCAGAACTTCCCGAATATATTCCCCAATATCTCGTCATTCGTGATATGTCCGGTTATTTCACCCAAGTAGTGGATGCACTCGCGGATGTCCTGGCTGAGGAGGTCGCCGGGGAGACCGTTGTCCAATCCGTGAAGGACATGGCGGATAGCACGAAGGGCATGAACAAGGGCTTCATAATGGCGGACGTTGGTAACAATAACATCGTTTTGGGAAAGGGCGGGGAGGGCGGCGGCTTTAATGAGTTCCTGTTGCAGTTGGTCGGTATTGGTTTGTTGTTTGGCGGAAATACAGAGGCGGGCAGAGGCGGAAATGTCGCTTAGTTGGCAGTACTTGGCAGACAGTTCGTTTGAGGTCAGGAGGTCGGATTTGTTGAGGATGAGAATAAGGTGCTTGCCGGCAGCTTTGGGGAGGATTGTTTGGGACAGGGCTTTTGTTTGTTCTACGGGGGTAGTCAGGTCAATGATCCAAAGGACGATAGAGGCTTGTTCCAATTTCTTGAAGGTGCGTTCGATACCCATTGCTTCTATCGTGTCGGAGGTGTTGCGGATGCCGGCAGTGTCAATGATGCGAAAAGTGATGCCGGAGAGGTTGATGGTGTCTTCTATGGCATCGCGTGTTGTACCATGAATGTCGGAAACGATGGCGCGTTCTTCGCCAACTAAGAGGTTTAACAGGGTAGATTTGCCGGCGTTTGTCTCGCCGATAATAGCAACGGGGATGCCGTTCTTGACGGCGTTGCCCGTACCAAAAGAATCTGCCAGCCGGCGGATAACGGCTTCTATATCTGTAGCCGACTCTTTCAACCGGCTACGGTCGGCAAATGTCACATCTTCCTCGCCAAAGTCCAGTTCCAACTCAATCAATGAAGTGAAATCCAACAGGCGGCTGCGCAATTTCGCCAATTCACTGCCGAAGCCTCCCCGCATCTGATTCAACGCCAGCCGGTGCATGCCGGCAGTAGAAGAGGCTATCAAATCGGCTACCGCCTCTGCCTGACAAAGATCCATTTTCCCGTTCAGGAACGCCCGTTGCGTGAATTCTCCCGGAAGGGCGGAACGCGCACCATTGTCAATCAGCAATTGCACAATTTGTTGTTGGATATAGACGGAACCGTGGCAGGTAATCTCCACCGTATCTTCTCCCGTAAAAGAATGAGGAGCGCGAAACAGTGCCGTCACCACCTCGTCCACAGCTTCCGCTCCTTTGCGTATTTCCCCGAAATGTACGGTATTGGCTTGACAGTCTGCTAATTTCTTGCCGGAAGGGGATGCAAATACGTTATCGGTCAGCTCAATACACCCTTTTCCCGATAATCGTATTACGGCTATTCCTCCGCAACCCGGAGCGGTTGAGACGGCGCAGATAATGTCACAATTATTCATCCGCATATAAATTAACGCTTCAAAAGTAAGTAAAATATCTATCCTGCCAAATCCGCGCAATTCCAAGCCCCGTATAAGATATTTTTCGTTTTTTTGCGCTGTTTTATTTGGTGGTCGTCCCAAAGGGACGGGAGATTTCAGCCCCACATGAAGCGTAGCGGAATGTGGGGTTAAAAGAGCAATTACCAATAAGTTCTGAAAGAACGATATATTCTGTCATCCTTTCAGGATTTCACAGGGTTGCCCTGTCCGTAAACCCCACATTCCGCTACGCTTCATGTGGGGCTGAAATCTCTTGTCCCTTCGGGACATTATACAAGCTACTAACTTCTATTTCCTATTTTCCAACTTCTAACTCCCAACTTCTACCTTCCCAAAAACAATGGAAATCATATACGAGGATAATCATATTATTGCGGTTAATAAAACCTGCGGGGAGATTGTGCAGGGCGACAAGACCGGCGACAAGCCCCTGCCGGACTTGCTGAAGGCTTGGCTGAAAGAGAAATACGCCAAGCCGGGCAATGTGTTTGTCGGAGTTACGCACCGCTTGGATCGTCCGGTCAGCGGTGTTGTCCTTTTTGCCAAAACGACCAAAAGCCTTGCGCGATTGAATGAAATGTTCCGCCTCGGCGAGGTGAAAAAGACTTATTGGGCGATTGTAAAGAACTCTCCCCCCGCAACAGAAGGCGAACTTGTCAACTGGCTGGTGCGCAATGAGAAACAGAACAAAAGCTATGCCTGCGACACGGAGAAGCCCGACTCCAAGAAAGCTGTCCTACACTATAAACTCATTGCCCGTTCCGAAAACTATTGCCTGCTGGAGATAGACCTGAAAACCGGTCGTCATCATCAGATACGCGCCCAGTTGGCAAAGGCAGGCTGCCCCATCAAGGGCGATCTGAAATACGGTTTCGACCGTTCCAACAAAGACGGAGGCATCAGTCTCCACGCCCGCAAGGCGGAGTTTATTCATCCCGTCAGTAAACAACTTGTGGCAATCACGGCAGTTGTTCCCGCCGATACGCTTTGGAAGGCACTTTCAGAACACGTTGGGGTTAAATAACGTGAGTTCGATATTAGAAACAGTTGTAACCATAAGGATATTACATACATTCCGAAGGAATGAAAGATTTCAGCCCCACATGAAGCGAAGCGGAATGTGGGGTTTAGAGATAATGACGTCAGGAAAGTTCTGAAAGAACAATACAAATACAAAATGCAACATATAATGCCGGTCGTTCTTTCAGAACTTATTGGTAACCGTTTTATTGACCCCACATTCCGCTTCGCTTCATGTGGGGCTGAAATCTTGCATTCCTTTGGAATGTATGTAATATCCTTATAGTTACGGTTGCCTCTTATATCGAACTCACGTTATTTAAGTTCTACAGAGGGATTTCGCATGGAGAAAAAATGTTTTCACAAAATCTCTGACATCTTGTTAACAGGTTTTTCAACTTATTTGAGTCATGGTGAGAATTGTGAAAACATGGTTTTGTTTGGTAACACTTGCGGGAGATTTTCGGAAGAAATGATCCCAGGGAATGAATGCAGGTTATTTCAATGCCCAGGTCAGAGGGCATTTGGGCGTGATATTAGGGCAAGATGCCTGCAGGGCGGGGAAAAGATATGCAGCTGAAAATCTCCGGGACAATGAGAAAAACCTTCTTTGCAAATCATTAAGGAACAACCCGATAAACTTAGCCTTAAGAAACGCAGACTTAATGCTGCTTATAACATTGGGTATCTGAAAAAACCGATTACCTGATTTCGTGTGGTTGCCTTGATTGCCGAAGGAGAATGCGGAGTATATTGAAAAAGTCATACATTTGTGACTTTTCTATATGAGAGGGAAGAGGTTAATCACGGAGTAAACAATAAAAGCAATGAATAAATCTATCGCAATGGTTATGGCAGCAGCCGTATTGACAGGGGCTTGCACCCAAGAATCCCCAAAGACAGAAGAACAGGCTCCCCTTATAGGTCGGACGGAAGCAAATGTGCCGGACGGTCTCCTGACGCCCGAAGTGTTGTACGGCATGGCGCGTGTGAGCGATGCCAAACTGTCACCCGACGGGACAAAGGTGCTCTACGGTGTGACGTTTATGAGTGTCGAACAGAATAAGGGGAACAGGGAGCTGTTCGTTGTCAATCTGGACGGTACGGATAAGCGGCAGCTTACTTTCACCCCCAAAAGCGAACAGAATGCTGTATGGATAAATGGCGGCGGGCAGATTGCTTTCCTGTCTTCCGAAAGCGGAGACTCGCAAATATGGGTGATGGATGCCGACGGCTCCAACCGCAGGCAAATCAGCCGACACGAAGGGGGCATCAGTGCTTTCCTGCTCTCTCCCGTTGAGGACAAGGTGTTGTTTGTCAGTGATGTCAAGTACGGACAACGCACCGCCGATGTATATCCCGACCTGCCGAAAGCGAGCGGGCGCGTCATTGACGATCTGATGTATAAACATTGGGACGAATGGGTGGAAACCGTTCCGCATCCTTTCCTCGCTTCTTTCGACCGCGAGGGGACTATGGGGGCAGCGACCGACCTGCTGGAAGGTGAACCTTACGAGGCTCCGATGAAGCCCATGAGCGGCATTGAGGACATGGCTTGGAGTCCCGACGGCAGGTTTATCGCCTATGCCTGCCGCAAGAAGACGGGCATGGCGTATGCCCTTTCCACCAACTCCGACATATACCTATATAATATAGAAACCAAACTGACCGACAACCTGACGGAAGGTATGCAGGGCTACGACACCATGCCCCTTTTCTCGCCCGACGGTGCCTATATCGCTTGGGTCAGTCAGGAACGCGACGGCTATGAATCCGACAAGAAACGCCTCTTCACCGCCAACCTCATTACCGGCGAAAAGCAATACCTCACCTCCGAGTTTGATTACAACACCGATGCCCTTCAATGGCTGCCCGACAGCCGCTCTCTCTACATCATCGCCTGCAAGGAGGCTTTGACGCATATCTGGCAGATTGATTTGGACAAGCAAATCCGCCAAATCACCACCGGTCAATACGATTATACGGGCATGGATGCCGTAGCAGGCAAGATAGTCGCTCTGCGTCAATCAATGGAAAGCCCGACTGAGGTGTTTGCCGTCAATCCCGAAAGCGGGGAAGCTGTGGAAATCAGTTTCGAGAATAAGGCGGTTATGGATCAGTTAACCATAGGCAAAAGTGTTCCCCGCCTGATTAAAACTACCGACAACAAGGATATGCTCACATGGGTAGTCTATCCTCCCCACTTCGACCCGAATAAGAAATACCCCGCCCTGCTCTACTGTCAGGGAGGACCTCAAAGCACGGTCAGCCAGTTCTGGAGCTTCCGCTGGAATCTTCAAATCATGGCGGCAAACGGCTATATCGTGGTTGCTCCGAACCGCCGCGGACTGCCCGGCTTCGGTCAGGAATGGCTGGAACAAATCAGCGGTGATTATGGCGGGCAGAACATGAAGGACTACCTTTCCGCCATTGATGAAGTCGCCAAAGAGCCTTATGTGGATGCCGCACATCTGGGAGCTGTCGGTGCAAGCTATGGAGGATTCTCCGTCTATTGGCTGGCAGGGCATCATGACAAGCGGTTCAAAGCTTTCATCGCCCATGCCGGCATTTTCAACCTCGAACAGCAATATGTGGAAACCGAAGAGATGTGGTTTGCCAACTGGGACATGGGCGGTGCCTATTGGGACAAGGGTAACGCCGTGGCGCAACGCACCTTCGCCAACTCCCCCCACCGCTTTATTGATAAATGGGATACCCCCATCCTCGTCTCCTGCGGCGAACTGGACTATCGCATCCTTGCCTCCCAGGGCATGAGTGCCTTCAACGCCGCCAAACTGCGCGGTATCCCCGCCGAACTGCTTATCTATCCGAATGAAAACCATTGGATAACCCAACCGCAAAACGGCATCCTCTTCCAACGCACTTTCTTCCGCTGGCTGGACAAATGGCTGAAAGAGTAATCAGCAACCAAGTTTCCACTTGTCATACCCTTTGATGATGGTTTCGGCGACTTCCTCCGGTGAGACGGAGGAAGTATCAACAATCAGGTCGAAGTTGTTCATGTCGGCACAATCCGCTCCGTAATAGCTCAGATACCGTTTGTTTTCGCTCTTCTTCCTGTCGGCGATGGCGGTGGCGGCTTTGAGGCTGGAATCGTATGTTTCCGTAATCCGCTTAGAGTCTTCCCTTATCCGTTCTGCCGCTACCTGAATATCAACCGACAGGTACACCTTGAACGAATCTGGGATGAAGAACCAGGCAAGGCGGGAGTCAATGATGTGTAAATCGTTGCTGTCGGCAGTCTTTTTCAACTCGTTGTCGATGATGTCGTCTATTTCCGGATGGGTCTCCGTGTATTTATTCAGCTCCAGCGTCGTCATGTTGTAACGGGCGGCAATATTCCGTTGGATATAGCCCGTTGACAAGATCTTGCCGTTCAATTTCTCTGCGAGGATGCGGGATACGGCACTTTTTCCGCTGCCTAAATCGCCTGTGATTGTTATGTGCTTCATCTAACCGTTATCTTCCGTGTTTCTACCCCCGCCCTCACAATATATATCCCTGCCGGCAGGGCGATGCTTTTCGTTCCTGCTACTTTCTGCCGGGCTTTGACACGACCGGCGAGAGTGGTAACCGTTACAGGGATTTCTCCGGCAGCAGATTCAATGGCAAGGTTGCCGCCGTGGCTGTATATCTTCACCGCGTTTGCAGGGAAAAGGGAGGCTTCCGGCAGCAGTTGGATTTGTATGTCGGTGTCTTTTGTGGCAGGCAGAGAGATTGTGTACCATCCATCGCTTTCGACAGGGAGAAGCTGCCATATATTCCCGTTGACAACGACAGTCGGGACGATATTGGTGTATTGTTCATACGGCTTCAGTTTGAAAATGAAATCACTGCCGGGAACAACCTTGTATTCGCCGGGGAGAATATCCATATCTATAAAAATGGAAGGATGAATCACTACCTTATAGAACAAAAAGGCGGTGACGGAAATATCTTTCCTTAAACCACTCAGAGACATCGTGAACCCTCCGTTGCTGTCCCGGACGGGATATATCGTATCGTTACCGGCAACAACCTCCAGACAGGCATCAAGGTATTGTTCCTTTGGATTTAGCGTGAAAGTGAAGTCAGTGCCGACGAAAGCAAAGTATTTCCCCGGTTCGGGCGTGACAGCTGCGACACTTTCCGGCGGAGCGGCAAACGTGACGGCATAGTAATCTGCTTCGATTCGAATAAGCACATCTTCCGTTGTTTTCAAGGAATACAGGTAAATGAAACTGCCTTGCTTGCCGGAGAAAAGCAACGGATTGCCATTCACGGCAACAAACGGAGCTATGTCTGCGAGTTTGCTGTCCGTTACCGTCAAGGTGAAGTTAAATGCGCTGTCGGATTGAATATCGTATCTCCCCGGAACACGGTTCATAGTAACGCTCGTTGGGGAGTAAGGTACCGTGACGGAGTGGTGTTTAAATTCGATTTGAACATCCGTATAGCCCCTTATATCCAAGATATACCGGTAACTGCCGTCGTTTTTGCCGGTCGGCATTGTAGAGATGCCGTTTACCAGAACGGTCGGCAGGATGTATTTGAACCGATCATCCGTCACATTCAGGGTGAAGGCAAACGTATTATTGGCAGTAGCATACACTAACGGTTGGTCTGTGGTAAGAGAGAGACCCTGCGGCGGGTCGGAAAGCATGACAACGTGGCGGTTTGTTGTGATTTGAATATCCGCATCTTCCTTCGTCAACAGCGAATACCGGTAAATGGTATCTCCTTCTATGCCGGATGGAAGCAAAAGGGTCTCGCCTATCCTGACAACCGGTTCAATGCCCTTGTATTTTTTCTCCTTCTGCAAGGAAAAAGTAAATGTGCCATCAGAGCGAGTAATATATTCGCCTGGATCGGGGGTAAGGGTGAAGCCCGGCATCAGTGGAATGTCGGGTAGCGTGATAATGGATTTGAATGCGATATAAAACACCACATCCTCCGTTATTGTCAGGGTATATTGGTACATCCCATCGCCCATACTGTCGGACGGCGTCAGCGGGCGGTCGTTAGCCAAAACAAGCTGTGTCTGGTCTTTGTTGTCGGAATCCGTCTTTAGCGTAAACCAGAAAGTGCCGCCATTCTTAACCGCATGGGTACGGATTTCCCTGTCGGAGGTTATATGTTCAACAACGGGGAAAAAGACGTTGTAGGCATACTTTGAATAAATATCGGTTCCCGTGCTTGTTCCGGAGCCGGCAGTAGCGGTGTTGCTGTGTATGAAAGCCGTCAGATCCTCCCATTCCAACGTGGACAAGTTGTCATTATATATCCCGCCACCCCGGGCTTCTGCCGTGTTCGACAGATTACTGATCGCCGTATTGGATGTAACGAGACCGGCGAAAAAAAGCAGTGCGGAAAAGGATGTATTGCTCACTCCTCCGCCGAAACCGATTCCCAAGCCGGTAGTGGCAATATTGTCTTTAACAACGGTTCCCACAGCCAATTCGGCGTATGAACCGGCTGTATTATCTATGCCGCCTCCGGATGCTTCTTGATCGCCGGACGGGTTGTCAACCGCTTTGTTTCCGATGATTACACTGTGGCTTACAAAGAGCTTTGCCGTTTCTCCGGAACTGAATATTCCGCCGCCCGAACCGGCTCCCGTCCCGGCAGAAGCCGTATTGTTTTCTATCCTCGTGTTCCCGTCAACAGTGAGGCTGCCGCTGTTACTGATTCCGCCGCCGAAGGCACTGCCGACACCGTCGGCAGAAGCTATATTATTTTGTATGACGGAGTTTTCGGTTATTGTAAGAACAGCCATTTCATTGCATATCCCGCCGCCGAAGGCATCATTGCTTCCATCGTCGGAAGCTGTATTCCCTGAAATGACAACACCCCGCAATACCGTTTCGGAATAACGGTTATACAAGCCTCCTCCGCGACCGCTTGCATAAACATCATACGTTCCGTTTCCGCCGGTCATTGTCAGATTTTCAACAGTGACACGGATGATGTGGTCTGCCGTGCCGATAATGCTTATGACACGTGTAGTCTTTCCGTTGCCGTCCGGTATTCTGTTACCGTACAGAATCGTAGCCGAAGGATTTTCGGGCGGTTTCCCTGCCGCATCCTCCGTCTCGTCATAACCGCCGATGATTGTCACGCTTTTGGCAACCTGCCAGGCACCGCGGGCATTCGCGGTATGATAATTCCCTTTGGCTATGCGGATAGTATCTCCGTCGGCGGCGGCAGACAAAGCCGCTTGCAGAGTAACGGCATCATCCCAAGAAGTACCCGCATTACCCGCCGTTCCGTAAGGACTTACATGATAAGCGGATTGAGCCATGCCCGGCAAGCTGAAACAAAGAGCAGCAATCAGCAGTAAAGACCTCATTTGTATCATACAAGTATATGGTAAGAAATAATTTAGGTAATTATATATCAGTTTACAGTATTTCGGGACGTGTGAAGCCCTTTGTTGTTTTTGAAAACCCCTAACAGGGTTTGAAACCCTGTTAGGGGTAAAATAAATATCTATACTCTTTTCCGCCTCATACGGAACGACCGTTTGAGGTCAGGTCAAACGACCGTGTGAAGTCAGGTCAAACGACCGTGTGAGGTCGGGTCAAACGACCGTGTGAAGTCGGGTCAAACGACCGTGTGAAGTCGGGTCAAACGACCGTTTGAGGTCAGGAGTTGGGAAGTCCCGCAGGGACGGCGGATTTCAGCCCCACATGGAGCGCAGCGGAATGTGGGGTTTATGGACGGATACAATCCAATAAAGCCCTGAAAGGGCGATACAAAACGTAAATGATGGTTCACAATGCAATACATATTCTGTCATCCTTTCAGGATGCCCCTGACGGCATCGTTCCTGTAACCCCACATTCCGCTGCGCTTCATGTGGGGCTGAAATCTCTTGCCCCTTCGGGGCATCTGATAGCTATTCTTTCAACTGTATCGTTATCTTCCGCACTTCCGTTCCCGCCTTTACAATGTATATTCCTGCCGGCAGAGCGATGCTTTCCGTTCCGGTCACCGTCCGCCGTGCTTTGATACGTCCTGCAAGGGTCGTGACTGTTACAGGCACATCCCCGGCAGGAGATTCAATGACAAGGCTGCCGTCGCGGCTGTATATCTTCACCGCATTTGCAGGGGAAAAAGAAGATGTTTCCGATTCCAGCATGACCTGCACGTCGGCATCTTCCGTAACGTCAAGGGAGACCCTGTACCATCCGCCGTTGCCGACGGGGAATATGTTCTGCACATGCCCGTTGACCACAATAGCCGGAACGACATATTGGTATTGTTCATACGGCTTCAGCATGAAAGTAAAGCCGTCGCCGGGGGAAACATGATGTTCGCCGGAGGGAATATTCATGTTGATAAAAACGGAAGGATGGACGGTCACCGCATAAAACAGTGAGGCGGAAACAGTAATGTCTTCTGGTATGCCGGCGGGCAGGGATATCGTGAACCACCCGTTGCCGCTCCGGGCAGGATACAGTGTATCCTTACCGGCAATAACCTGCAGGCGGGCATTGGGAAGACTCTCGTCCGCCTCTAACGTGAAAGTAAATTTGTCTTCAAAAAAGGAAACGAATTCTCCCGGTTGGAAACCTACGGCGGTAAGACCTTTTGACGGAGCGAGAACGGTAACGGTGTGGGCATTCAATCCGATTTGAACAACCGCATCGTCTGTTACTTTCAGAGAATACCGGTAAATCGCACCGTCCTCCGCGGCAGAGAATTTCAGAATATTGCCGTTTACCCGAACAAGCGGTTGCGCGTTTTTGTACTGAGAGTAGTCCGACATCGTCAGGGTGAAGGTAAACAGACTGTCGGGAGTAATCGTATATATCCCCGGCTGTTTCATACCAAGATAAATGTCTCGCGGAGGAGCGGGAAGTGTGACGGTATGGTAGTTTAATGCGATTTGAACAACCGCATCATCTGTTATCCCCAAAGAATACCGGTAAATGCCGGAGCTGTCCTTGGAGGAAAAACCAACAACAACACTGTCTTTTGTAACGGTAGGCACAATGTGTTTAAGTTGTTCATCCGCCACCGACAGCGTGAAGTCAAATGTACCGCCGGAGGGAACAAAATATTTTCCCGCTTTGTGTGTGATAACGGAGATACCCCACGGAAGATTGGACAATGTAACGGTCTTATATCCTGATATTTCGCCGAAATGAATTTGTGTATGTTCTGTTATTCGCAAGGAATACCGATAAGGCGTTACGCCTCCCTCAACGGACGGACGCAGGTGCTTGCCATTTGCCGTAATGGGCGGCAGGGCATTTTGATACTTATCTTCTTCCGACACCAGGAAGAAAGTAAATTCACTGTCAAGGGGAACAAGATATTCTCCCGAATCGGGAATCATGGAAAAACCCCGCGGAGGGACGACGGAAAGCGTAACCCGATAGTGTAACTCGACATAAACCGTTGCATGGGCAAGATCCGTTGCCTCTGCCGGCAGTGAATACATATAGCCCCCCTCGTCCTGGAAAGGCAAAAGCAAAATACGGTCGTTTACCGCATTGGCAACTGTGACGGACGACAACACGGCATCGTCTTCCTGTGTCATAACAAACTTGAAAGCTCCCTTCCTCTTAATCGCAAACGAACCGGCTCCCTTGTCAAAAGTAATACGATCAGAGGCAGGAAGAAAAACCGTGCAGACAAAGCCCGAATCGTTATTGCAATAAACGTTGTCCCCAAAAGGTACTACGGAACCGGCGACAGCGATATTATTTTTTATGAGGGTATGCTGATCGTCCCAACTCAACGATGTTAAATCTCCGTCACTCAACACTCCGCCGCCGAAACCTGCTCCGTGTCCATTGGTGGCTGTGTTATCTTCTATGGTTCCCGCATAAAGCAGGGTCGTTCCTCCCAAAATGTTAGAGAAACCACCACCGCGAGCACCGGCAGTGCTCTCCTTGTTATCTATAACCTTATTAGAGGCAATGAGTCCGCCGGAAATAGTCAATAAAGCCCCTGCATTGTCTATTCCGCCGCCGAAGCCTGTACCTAAGCCATTAGTGGTTGTGTTGTCCTTTATGACGGTTCCGGAAAGTAGCTCAGCAACGGCACCGCCTGTGTTTTCTATGCCGCCTCCCCAGGCTGTACCGGGGCTGAGCTGATTATCAACAGCTTTATTTCCGGTGATTGTACCGCTGCTTATAGTAAGTTTCGCCTCGGGTCCGGCATTGTATATCCCGCCGCCGGCACCTGCCCCCCATCCTTTAGTCGCCGTATTGTCTGTAATTCTTGTGTTTCCGGAAATAACAAGGGTTCCAAAGTTTGCAATCCCGCCGCCGCGAGCAAAAGAATTATCGCCTGTGGCGGCAATATTATTTTGTATAACAGAGTTTCCGGTTATTGTAAGAACAGCCCTGTCATTGTATATCCCGCCGCCGGAAGCCTCGGGATAATTGTCGGAAGCAATGTTATTTGAAATGATAACATCCCGCAATACCGTTTCGGAAAAATAATTATACAGACCTCCTCCTTTGCCGGCTGAGCTATCATCATACGCTCCATTCCCGTCGGTCATTGTCAGATTTTCAACAGTAACGCGGACGGTGTCACTTTTCGTCCCGATAATATTCATGACACGTTTGCGCGGGCCATCGACATCCGATTCTTTGTGACCGTGCAAGACCGTAGCCGAAGCATCCCCCAGCGGATGTTCATCCTCGGCTTCCGTTTGGTTGTAACCGCCGATAATTGTCAGGTCTTTGAAAACCGTCCAAGGGTCATAGTCGGCGCCGACATAGTAATGCCCCCCGGCTATACAGATAAGGTCGCCGGCGGCGGCATAGCCGAGAGCGGTATGCAGAGTAACGGATCTCCCCCAAGATCTGCCGGTATCAACCGTAGTCCCGCTCGGACTTACATAATAAACAGTCCGGGCTGTACCCCACAGACTGAAGCAAAGAGTGGCAAACAGCAATGAATGTCTCATAATAATGATAAATAGGGTACCCTGAAAGGATATAAGATTTTAGCCCCACATACAGCAAAGCGGAATGTGGGGCTAAGAACGACACAAAATACAATATGCAACATTAACCGTTATTTTACAAAGGCGGCATTTTTCAGATAGTCGGCGCAGCCTTTTACGCCTTCAAACTGGGTGATGTCGCGCACACCTTCCAACTCTACGAAATAGTCGCCGATACCGTTGATGTAAGCCTGTTTGAAAATGAGTTCAAAGTTCATCATGCCGGACTCGCCCAATACGGCGCGGTCTTTAATGTGAAGCACTTTGATGCGGTCGGCATGTTTGCGCAGATATTCCACCGGATCAACCTGTCCCATGACAGCCCAGTAAACATCCAATTCAAAGAATACCAGAGACGGATCGGTATATTTCAACAACCCGTCGTAAATCAGCTCGGCATCCTTCACATCCGGTCCGAAACCGCGCCGCCCGAAGACAGCCTCCGTCCCGCCGGGACGAACACGGGCAAATTCCATCTCATGGTTATGATAGCCGAATTGCAGACCGGCAGCTTGGGCTACTGCTCCGGCTTCGCCAAACACTTCGCTGACAAAAGCCACCTCTTCCGTGCTGCGCGTGGAAGGCTGACCGGGCTGGATGATGTATTTGACGCCAATCCTGGCATGGTCGTCGCAAGCCTTCTTCCAAAAATCCACTATCTGCCCTTTGTTCCCCTCCGTATATTCCCGTACCGGCGGATTGACGTGCGTACTGATGATTTTCAGCCCCGCATCTTCCGTTATCTTGCGGAACTCCTCCATATCAATACCGTTAATCTTCCCGTCGCCGTAACCGGCCAGTTCGAGGGTAGAGTAACCAAAGTCCTTTATTTTCTTCATCCCCGCTGCCACATCCGGATACAGCTCCTTGCCGAGCGAATAGATCTGCAACCCGATGAGTTTGGAAGCCTCCGCACCAGTAGCCGGCACCGTTTCAGCCAAAGCCTTGCCTGTCTTGCCTGCCAACAGCCCTCCCGCCGTCAGCAAAGCAGCATTTCTCAAAAAATCTCTTCTGTTTGTCATGGATAATATATTACCGTTAAGCCGCCCCAAAAGTAACTATTTCTCCCAATAGCAAGTATTTGCACCGAAGGAATTTCAAATCAAACAGCTTTTGGAATGATATGAAAATGACAACCGGTTTAATCAGCGGATAATCAACTTCCCCACGTCAATCCCCTTCTCTTCCTTTGCCGTCAGCCCGATTTTCCGTCCTTGTTGCCGCACTTTGCCGGTGATAAATTCGGGAATATTGTAGGATTTCATCAGGCGGGCGTAAAACTCCGTGTCTTTTTGGGGAAGAAGGAAGGGTTTGGCGGAATTGCCCGCCGTGTCGATGTAAGCGATATAGGGACGGGTGTAAAGCCCGTCCGTGCGGCGACTGCCGAACACGATCCAGCGGCTGTTGCTGCTCCATGAATGGTAACTGTCCGTTGCCCCCGCGCTGTTTGCCTGCTCCAGCGGATGATGTTCGCCGGTGGACAAATCAATCATGTACAAATCCGCCTCCGTATGCCAGACGGGAAAGTTGCCGTAGTCCGACAAGGTATAAAGCAGATGCTTGCCGTCGGGTGACACGCGGGGAAAAGTGACGCTCTTCCCCTCCGTCTCTGCATTATACAGGGTATCCGTCCGCGACCCGAATCCCCGCGTCTCTGGATCAAAGGAAATGGCGCACAGGCTGTATCTTATTTCCTTAAAATCTTTCGGCATATCGCGAGCAGTGGCTGAACAGAAATAAAGCGTCCGCCCGTCCGGCGAAAAGGTGGGGAATGTTTCAAAAGCCTCCTTGGAAAACAGCCTGCCCGTAGTCACCGCTTCATGCTTCTCCACATCATAGACCAGCACGTCGGACTGCAAATCAAACACTTCCACCCTGTTCCTGTCATTCTGATGAAAGGCCTGTCGCGTTTCATTGACCGAAAACGCCACGTACCTGCCCAAAGGATGCCACGAGGGATAGACGAAGGCGGAAACAGCCCCGTCCGCCTTTGTGTTCAGCTTTTCTATCCTGTCTCCGTCAATCAATATCGTCCCCTGATTGACCCCGCGCATGTGAAACAGCATCTTGTCCGGATTTTGCATGCAAAAGGAATGGCAGTTCATGCAATTTTCCCCGCTCATTTTGTTTTCCATAATAGCCGACTCGGCAAAACTCTCAAGATTGCGCTGGTAAATCCCCATGTGATGCCACAATTCATAGCCAGGCTCTATCAGGCGGTAAGCGATATAGGGATCAACCGGCTCCGCAGCTATATGTAAAAGGAAAGGGTCGTACATTACCTGTTCCCCCGCTTCCTTTGCATAAACGGTCACAGCTATTGATTGTCCCGCCGACGGGCGCACCAATCCCCGCCATTTTCGTTCCGGAATACGGAACTGCCCGCCGCCGTTCTCCTTTACCGTCAGCGTTCGCCCGTCCGCCTGAAACACGGCGTAAGCCTCCGCATGCTCCGTAGCGAGTGCAAAATTCAGCGATGCAATATTCGGCGGAATGGTCACCCCTGCATAATCCGGAAACACCTCCGGCAGACTGTTTGTTTTCCTGCCCTCCGGCACTGTATAAGTGCAGGAACCCAGAAACAACACCCATACAAGCAACCTCTTCATAAAGTAAAAACAGGGAGCATACAGCCCCCTACGGCTTGTCCTTTTCTTCATCATCTGTCCGCAGGAAGTTTATACGGCATATATCAAACCGGCTCATAACGTTTGCAGCCTGATTGATGTTGATGTTTCAAAACTGATTATAAACACTGTCCCGCATTCTCAATTCTTACCTCTCAATTTAATACACTTCTTTGGCAACTTTATAAACGCTGTCGGACGCCATGAAGGTGTAGAAATGTAGTCCGGGGACACCGTGAGCTGCGAGGTCTTTGCACTGGCTGACGCACCATTCGATGCCGGCAGCTTTGGCGGCTTCGTCGTCTTTGCACTTGCGCAGTTCGGCGGCAAAGGGTTCAGGGATGTCGGAGCGGAAGATGCGGGGGAGAACGGTCAGCTGACTTTTGAAGACGACCGGCTTGATGCCGGGAATGATGGGGACGGTGATGCCTTCCGCACGACAGCGTTCCACGAAAGCATAGTATTTGGCATTGTCGAAAAACATTTGGGTGACTAAATAATCCGCTCCGTTTTTGACTTTCTCTTTCAGATAGAAGATGTCAGATTCCATGTTGGGGGCTTCCTCGTGCTTTTCGGGGTAGCAAGCCATGCCGTAGGAAAAGGGTGTTTCGTTGGCTTCAAAGGCAGAGCCGTCAAGGGCGATGCCGCGATTGAAG
Organism: Bacteroidales bacterium Barb4; assembly: GCA_001657575.1. Taxonomy (GTDB): domain Bacteria; phylum Bacteroidota; class Bacteroidia; order Bacteroidales; family Tannerellaceae; genus Barb7. Next base: position 1,801 of record LBCX01000001.1, on the reverse strand, counting down.
TTGTTTACCTGCTGCTGGAGGTCAGTGGCGTGGGAATGGTAGAGGTCGGGGGACGGCTGTGTTTCCTGTGATTTATTGTCGCCGCGCAGCAGGAGAAGGTCGTGCACGCCAAGGAAGTTGAGGTCAATCATGGCGTATTCCGTCTCTTCTTTCGTGAAGCCTTTGCAGATGATATGGGGGATGGCGGGGATATGATATTTGTTTTGAATGGCGGAGGCGATGGCTACGGAGCCGGGGCGTTTGCGGATGCTGACTTTTTGGAAAGAGCCGTCGGGGAGGGTTTTGTACTGATGTTCGCTGTGGTGGGAGGTGATGTTGATGTATCTGGGGGCAAACTCGTACAGCTTGTCTATCACGCTATACACGTTTTTGATGGTGTTGCCTTTCAGGGGCGGGAGGATTTCAAAGGAGAAAGCGGGTTGTTTGCCGCTGCTTATCAGGTCGATTACTTTCATGCGTTCAATATTTATTTGCGGCAAAAATAAGAAAAGGCAGGTCGGAACGGTCTATATTTGCGCGCAAATCTAAATAATATTTAATATGGAGAATATCAACTGGTCAGGCTTGCCTTTTGGCTACCTGAAAACGGACTACAACGTGCGCTGTTATTATAGGGACGGCAAATGGGGAGAGCTGGAAGTGACTTCTTCCGAGATTATCAACATCCACATGGCGGCAACCTGTCTGCATTACGGGCAGGAATCTTTTGAAGGATTGAAAGCGTTCAAGGGAAAGGACGGCAAAATACGTGTGTTCCGCATGGACGAGAACGCGAAGCGTATGCAATCCTCCGCGCGGGGCATCCGCATGGCAGAGTTTCCGCAGGAAATGTTTGAAGAGGCTGTCCGTAAGGTGGTAAAGCTCAACAAACGGTTTATACCTCCTTACGAAAGCGGTTCCGCACTTTATATCCGCCCCCTGCTGATAGGCTTGGGTGCACAGGTGGGCGTACAGCCGGCGAATGAATATATGTTCCTTGTGTTCGTCACCCCGGTAGGTCCTTATTTCAAAGAAGGATTCAAGCCGACAAAGGTGTGTATCCTGCGCGAATACGACCGCGCCGCTCCTCACGGCACGGGGACTTACAAGGTGGGAGGCAATTACGCCGCAAGCCTGGCTGCCGGCACTTTGGCAAACAGCAAGGGCTATGCCGCCGTCTTATATTTAGACCCCAAAGAAAAGAAATACTTGGATGAATGCGGGCCTGCCAACTTCTTCGGCATTAAGGGAAATTCCTACATCACGCCGAAGTCCGACTCCATCCTTCCTTCCATTACGAACAAGAGTCTGATGCAGTTAGCTGAGGACACGGGAATGACGGTTGAACGCCGCCCCGTCCCCGTCGAAGAACTCGCTGACTTTGACGAAGCTGCCGAATGCGGAACAGCTGCCGTCATAGCCCCCCTTTCGCAAATTGACGACCTCGACACGAACAAATCCTACACCTTCACCACCGACAACAAGCCGGGGGCTATATGCGTAAAGCTGTACAATAAGCTACGCGCCATCCAGTACGGCGATGAGCCTGACCCATACGGCTGGGTGACGGTGATAGACTAATTGTTGCCGCCTGACAACTTGTAATCTGTCCAGACAAATGCTTCATCTGTCCGGACAGATTTTTTATGTGTCCTGTCAAATAACTTATGCGTCCTGTCAAATGCTTTATTTGTCTAGTCAAATAACTCGTTTGTCCTGTCAAACACTTTATTTGTCAAGACAAATGCCCTATCTGTCCGGATAAATCATTCGGTGACTATATCCAACTTTACGGTTGAAAAATAGTAGTTACTGATGTTAC